>JBFINI010000678.1:0-1524 GCA_041611275.1 Burkholderiaceae bacterium | reverse complement strand
GCTGTACCAGAGCGGTGCCCAGCATGGCAAGCGCGTCCAGGCGCTCGGCGGTGCGAAGAATCACCTGGTCGTTATGCCCGACGCCGACATCGAACAGGCCGTCGATGCGCTGATCGGCAGTGCCTATGGCTCGGCGGGCGAGCGCTGCATGGCGATCTCGGTGGCGGTGCTGGTCGGCGATGTGGCCGACACGGTCGTGAGCAAGCTCGCTGCGCGTGCACGGGCCCTGAAGATCGGCGACGGCGCGCAAGCGGATGTCGAAATGGGCCCGGTGGTCACCCGCGCCGCCAAGGACCGCATCGAAACCTATATCGCCCTCGGCGTCGAGGAGGGCGCCAAGCTGGTCGTCGATGGCCGTGGCTTCACGATCAACGGCCACGAGCAGGGGTTTTTCACTGGCGCCAGCCTGTTCGACCGCGTCACGCCGGCAATGCGCATCTACCGCGAAGAGATCTTCGGCCCGGTGCTGGCCTGTGTGCGCGTGCCCGACTTTGCCGCCGCGGTGCGGCTGGTCAACGAGCATGAGTTCGGCAACGGCGTGGCCTGCTTCACCAGCGATGGCAACGTCGCGCGCGAGTTCTCGCGCCGCATCCAGGTCGGCATGGTCGGCATCAACGTGCCGATCCCTGTGCCGATGGCCTGGCATGGCTTCGGTGGCTGGAAGCGCAGCCTGTTCGGCGACATGCACGCCTACGGCGAAGAGGGCGTGCGCTTTTACACCAAGCAGAAGAGCGTGATGCAGCGCTGGCCGGCGAGCATCGGCAAGGGCGCCGAGTTCGCGATGCCGACGGCGAAGTGAGGCCCCCGGCCTCGCTGCGCACGCACCCCCCTGGGTGCAGCCAAGCCGCGGGGCAGCGGACCGGCGCGGCCTGCAGGATGATCAGGCACCAACGCTGCCCTCAAGTGCCGATCACGCCGCCGTCCTTCCTGCGCACCACCACCGTCGCCGAGCGCGGCCGTCCACCGGGCTTGTAGTCAGGCCAGTTCGAGTACTTGGCCGGCTCGGCCGGGTCGCTTCGGTCGCTCGGCGTTTCTCCTGGGTGCTGGACATTCAGGAACATCGTCGTGCCGTCAGGTGTCCAGGTCACGCCGGTGATCTCGGAGTTGGTGGGCCCCGTCAGGAAGCGCCGCGTCTGGCCGGTGGCTACGTCGCAGGCCAGCATCTGGTTGTTGCCGAAGTTCTTCATCTCTCCCTTGTACATCTGCGTGGCATGGGCATCGGTCTGGATCCACAACACCCCGCGCGCATCGAAGGTGATGCCGTCCGGGCAGGCATAGATGTCGCCCTTGATGTTGCCCTTGGCTTCGCTGCGCTCGTTGGCCGGGTCACCGCAGAGCACGAGGTGGTTCCACTTGAAGCTCGTGCCGTCGAAGTCGCGCTCGTCTTGCCAGCGGATGATCTGGCCCATCACGTTGTTGGCGCGGGGGTTGGCGGCATCGACGCCGGGGAAGTTGGGCCCGCCGCGCGAACTGTTGTTGGTCAGCGTGCAATAGACCCAGCCGCTGGCCTTGTCGATCGCCAGC
>JBFINI010000677.1:0-1543 GCA_041611275.1 Burkholderiaceae bacterium | reverse complement strand
GCGCCGCATCCTGGACGCGCTCGAGCGGCCGTTCCGCATCGGCGACAACGAGGTGCACGTCTCGGCCAGCCTGGGCATCTCGATGTACCCGGGCGAGGAGGTCGACCTCGACGGCCTGATCCGCCACACCGACATGGCGATGTACCGCTCCAAGTCGCTCGGCCGTGGCATCTACAGTTTCTTCAGCGACGACCTGACCGCGGCGGTGACGGCGCGCATGTCGCTCGAAGGCAATCTGCGCCGCGCCGTCGAGCGCCAGGAGTTCGTGCTGCACTTCCAGCCCAAGGCCGAACTGCGCAGCGGCAAAGTTTCCGGCGTCGAGGCGCTGTTGCGCTGGCAGCGCCCCGGCCACGGCCTGGTGCCGCCAGACCGCTTCGTCAGCGTCCTGGAAGACACCGGCATGATCCTGCCGGTCGGGGCCTGGGTGATTCGAGCGGCGTGCAAGCAGCTCGCGACCTGGGATCGCGAAGGGCTGCCGCCGCTTCGGCTGGCGGTCAACCTGTCGGCGCGGCAGTTCCGTCACCTGTTCCTGGCATCGCTGGTCCAGGACTCACTGCGCGAGAACGACATCGACCCGCGGCGGCTCGAGATCGAGCTCACCGAGTCGCTGCTGATGGAAGACAACGAGAACACGCACGCGATGCTCGAGAGCTTTCGCCGGCTCGGCGTGCGTTTGGCCATCGATGACTTCGGTACCGGCCACTCGTCACTGAGCTACCTCAAGCGCTTCAGTGTCGACACCCTGAAGATCGATCGGTCCTTCGTACAGTCCTTGCCCGACAGCAGCGAAGACATGGCGATTGCCGCCGCGGTCACCGCGCTCGGCCGCAGCATGAAGATGAACGTCGTGGCCGAAGGCGTCGAGAGCCAGGCGCAAGCCCAGGCCTTGCGCGAGCTCGGTTGCGATGAAATCCAGGGCTACCTGCTCGGGCGGCCGATGCCCGGCGCGGATTTCGCCGCCTGGATGATCGAGCACGAGCGCACGCGTTCGCAAAAGCGTGCGCGCAAGCGCTACAGCGAAAGCAATCCGATCACCCAGTTCTCGCTGCTGGACACGACGAGCGACGTTTGAACTCGGATCGGCTGCGGCGCGTGCGCCGTCAGCCGCCTGGCGAGGCAGACAGTGCGGCCAGGTCGGCGCACGACTCCTAGAATCGCTGCATGCCCGTCACTGTTGATGCCTATTCCGAGGTCGCCGTCGGTGACCGACTGCTGCGCAATCTGAACCCCGAGCAGCGCGCCGCAGTGACCTTGCCTGCCGAGCCGGCGCTGATCCTGGCCGGCGCGGGCTCGGGCAAGACTCGCGTGCTGACCACTCGCATCGCCTGGTTACTGAGTACCGGCCAGGTCTCGCCGGGCGGGTTGCTCGCGGTGACGTTCACCAACAAGGCGGCGAAGGAAATGCTGACACGCCTGACGACGATGCTGCCGGTCAATGTGCGCGGGATGTGGATCGGCACTTTCCACGGCCTGTGCAACCGCTTCCTGCGCGCGCACTGGAAGCTCGCCGGCCTGCCGCAGGGCTTCCAGATCCTCGACAGCG
>JBFINI010000676.1:0-1551 GCA_041611275.1 Burkholderiaceae bacterium | reverse complement strand
GCACGCGGGTCAACTGGTCGAGCCGCTGCGCGGGGGCAACGACCTGGCGCGCAGACGACGCGGGCAACTGCTGCAGTTGTGCGGCTTTTACGCGCTGGCCACCGCCGGCGTGATGCTGGCCAGCGACCTTCTCGACGACGGCGCGTTCGAGCGCCTGCAGGCGCTGCTGGCGTCGGCGCGCGATGCAGCGAAACAGAAGGAACTCGATGCATTGCTGGCCGACAGCGGCCTGCGCCAGGGCCTGCTGATGCGACTGGGCGGCACGGCGCTGCTGGCGGTTCCGTTCTGGCATGCGCCCGCGCTCGTCTGGTGGCAAGGCCAGGGCGTCGCCCAGGCGCTGTTTTCGAGCACCGTCGCCTGCTGGCGCAACCGCGTCGCGTTCATCGTCTACGGCCTGGCCTGGGCCTTGACGATCGTCGCCTTCAGCGCCGTGGCCGGCGCCGTGTTTGCGCTGATCGGCGCCCCGCAACTGGTGACCCTGGCCGCCGTGCCGGCCGGGCTGATGTTCTCGACCGCGTTCTACGTCTCGCTGTGGTTCACCTACCAGGGCTGCTTCGGCGAAGAAGCGCCATCGGCGTCGGCCTGAGGTCCAGGCCGGCGGCGGCGCGCGTCGCCGCTCAATTCACCGGTGTCAGCTTGGCGATCGAGAGTTGCAGCCACTTCGCGCCGTGGCGGCCGAAATTGACTTGGGCGCGCGCGTCGTCACCCTGGCCTTCGAGCGTCAGGATCACGCCTTCGCCGAACTTGGTATGGAACACGCTTTGCCCGGAGCGCAAGCCGTGCGCCGAGGCGGCGCGCGGCGTGAACGGCGGCGGCGGTGGAGCCGGATCGATGCGTCCGGCACCAACCATCGAACCCATGCCGCTGCCGCGCGCCCAGGCACTTTGGTACTCGCGCGCGTAACCCGAACCGAAACCCTGGTTCTTCGGCGTCAGCCACTTCAGCGCGGCCTCGGGCATCTCTTCGAGGAAGCGGCTCTTGACGTGATAGCGGGTCTGGCCGTGCAGCATGCGTGTCTGCGAGAAGCTCAGGTACAGGCGTTTTCGGGCGCGCGTGATGGCCACGTACATCAGGCGTCGCTCTTCCTCCAGCCCATCGTGGTCAGACATCGAGTTCTCGTGCGGAAAGAGTCCTTCCTCGAGGCCGGTGATGAAGACCGTGTCGAATTCCAGGCCCTTGGCGGCGTGCACGGTCATCAGCTGGATCGCGTCCTGCCCGGCCTGCGCCTGGTTGTCGCCGGCTTCGAGCGCGGCATGCGTCAGGAAGGCCGCCAGCGGGCTCATGATCTCGCCGGTCTCGGCATCCGGCGTCAGCGCCTCGGCCAATTGCGGCACGCCACCGGCAATGGCGCCGGGGCGCTGCTCGTCGATTGGCAAGGCCACCGCATCCTTGCCGAAGCCCTCCTGCGTGACGAAGGCTTCGGCCGCGTTGACCAGTTCGTCGAGGTTCTCGATCCGGTCCTGGCCTTCCTTCTCCGTGCGATAGAAGTCGACCAGTCCCGAGCGCTGCAACATGGTTTCGATGATCTCGCGCAGGGTCTTGCCGCGGGTC
>JBFINI010000675.1:0-1554 GCA_041611275.1 Burkholderiaceae bacterium | reverse complement strand
CATCGAGCAATTCCGCCACTCCCGCACCACTGCGCGCTGACGCGAAGCACACCGGTATCAGGTGCCCTTCGCGCAGTGCCTGTTCGAGCGGCGCGTGCAATTCGCTTGCGTCGATGTCGCCATCGTTGAGGTAGCGATCGACAAAGGCAGCGTCCACTTCCACCACCTGCTCGACCAACGCCCGGTGTGCGGCGTCGACGCTGCCGAAGTCGCTATGCCCGGCGCGGTTGTAGAAGCAGTCGACGACCTTGGTGCCGCCTTCGTCGGGCAGATTCAGGGGCAAGCACTCGCGACCGAACGTGGCCTGGATGTCGGTCAGCAGTCCAGCCAAGTCAGCGGCCGCGGCGTCGATCTTGTTTACGACGATCAGGCGGTCGAGGTGTCGCTCGGCGGCGTACTCCATCATGCGCAGGGCCATGGGGTCGATGCCGCTGACCTTCCAACTCGCCGCATTGATGACCACCAGGGCAGTCTCTACCGCTTCGAGAGCGGGCAGTGATTGGCCGATGAAGTCACTCGCGCCCGGTGTGTCGATGATGTGGATGCGAGCGTCCGCATGGTCGACGTGCAGGATGGCGGAGTTGAGCGAGTGCTGCATCTTGCGCTCCAGCGGATCGAAGTCGCTCACCGTGCTGCCGCGTTCGAGGCTGCCGGCCGCACCGATGTTTCCGGCGCGCACCAGCAAGGCTTCGGCCAGGCTGGTCTTTCCCGCGCCCTGCGGCCCGACCAGCGCCAAGGTGCGGATGTTGGCAGTTGCTGCGGGACTGGAATTGCTGCTGCTGGCCATGAGTTCTCCTCGACGCGATGCACGCTCGGGGGTCAGCCTAAGGGATCGCGGGCTGCGGCACAACCGGGCGCGCCAGAAGTCTCACCGGGCAGTTACGCGGGGCGCCGCCCCCTGCGCAAGGCTATTGGAATGCCACCTCGGCAAAACTGCGCAACTTGCGGCTGTGCAGTTGCTCGCTGCCGGCGGCGCGCAGAAGTTCGACCGCGCGCATGCCGATGCGCAGGTGCTGATCGACACGATCCCGATAGAACTGGTTGGCCATGCCGGGCAGCTTGATCTCGCCGTGCAGTGGCTTGTCTGACACACACAGCAGCGTGCCGTAAGGCACACGAAAGCGAAAACCGTTGGCGGCGATGGTTGCGCTCTCCATGTCCAGCGCTATCGCCCGGCTCTGGCTGAAGCGGCGCTCTGGGCCCGGGTGCGGCAACAGCTCCCAGTTGCGGTTGTCGGTCGATGCCACCGTGCCGGTTCTAAGCAGGCGTTTCAAGTCGTAGCCTGACAGTTGCGTCACATCGGCGACCGCGCGCTCGAGTGCCAACTGCACCTCCGCCAGCGCCGGGATCGGTACCCACAACGGCAAATCTTCATCGAGCACATGGTCTTCGCGCACATAGCCATGTGCCAACACATAGTCACCCAGTTGCTGCGTGTTGCGCAGGCCGGCGCAATGGCCCAGCATGATCCAGACGTGCGGGCGAAGTACGGCAACATGGTCGGTAATGGTCTTTGCGTTGGCCGGGCCGATGCCGATGTTGACCATGCTGATG
>JBFINI010000674.1:0-1558 GCA_041611275.1 Burkholderiaceae bacterium | reverse complement strand
CGAGCTGAAAGTAAACCTGGTGCGCGCCATCGGCCCCGACGTGCCACTCGTTCGCGCCGAAGGCCGCGCGATCCATGTCGGCCGCCAGGTGGCGACGGCCGACTGGTCGGCCCGGACGGCAGGCTCTACGCCCACGCCAGCACCACCTGCCTGATCTTCGACCTGCCACCGTAAAACACAGAGGACACCATGAGACTGCTCCACACCATGCTGCGCGTCGGCAATCTGCAACGCTCGATCGCCTTCTATACCGAGGTGTTGGGCATGACGCTGCTGCGCACCACCGAACGGCCCGACCAGAAGTACGACCTGGCCTTCGTCGGCTATGGCCGCAACCCCGAACACGCCGAGATCGAGCTGACCTACAACTACGGCGTCGAAAGCTATGAACTCGGCAGCGCCTACGGCCACGTCGCGATCGGCGTGCCCGACGTCGCCGCCACCTGCGCGGCGGTGCGCAGCAAGGCGGCATCGCTGGGCGGTGCGATCACGCGCGAGGCCGGCCCGGTCAAGGGCGGCACCACGGTGATCGCTTTCATCACCGACCCCGACGGCTACAAGATCGAACTGATCGAACGCGACGCCGCCTGATGTACCTGCCCAGGCACTTCGTACAGCCCGACGCCGCCGCGCTGGCGTCGCTGATGCACGAGCACCCGCTGGCGACGCTGGTGCTGACCACGCCCGAGGGCACGACCGCCGACCTGATTCCGCTCGAGTTCGCGCCCGGCGACGGCGAGCACGGCACGCTGCGCGGCCACGTGGCGCGCGCCAATCCGCTGTGGCACAAGGCTGGCGCGAACGCGCTCGCCGTCTTCCACGGCCCACAGGCCTATGTCACGCCCAGCTGGTACGCCAGCAAGCGCGAGCACGGCAAGGTGGTGCCGACCTGGAACTACGCGATGGTGCAGGCCCGCGGCACCCTGCGCGCGATTGAGGATACGGCCTGGCTGCGCGATCTGGTCGGCCGGCTGACGACGCGCCACGAGGCGAACCTGCCCAAGCCCTGGGCCGTCGGCGACGCACCCGAGGAGTTCGTGCAGCAGATGCTGCGCGCCATCGTCGGAATCGAGATTGCCTTGACCTCGCTGGTCGGAAAGTGGAAGGTGTCGCAAAACCGCAGCGAGTCCGACCGGATCGGCGTCGTCGCCGGCCTGACCGGCCAGGCCCATGAGAATGCCGCCGCGATGGCGGCGTTGGTCAGGAAGTCAACGTAGCGCGCTGGCCTCGCGTGCCAGTTGCGTGATGCGCGCCCAGTCCTTGCGCTCGAGCGCATCGGCCGGCGTCAGCCACGAGCCCCCGCAGACCATGACGTTGGCCAGCGCAAGAAACTGCGCGGCAGTCTCGCTCGTGACGCCGCCGGTGGGACAGAACACCACATCGGGGAACGGGCCGGCCAGGGCCTTGAGCATCGGCACCCCGCCGGCCGCGGTGGCCGGGAAGAACTTCAGGAACGACAACCCGTCGGCGTTGGCCGCCATGACCTCGCCGGCGGTCGCCACGCCCGGCAGCAGCGGCAGCCGCGCATCGCGGCAAGCGGCGCCGATCGCGGCCGTGT
>JBFINI010000673.1:0-1567 GCA_041611275.1 Burkholderiaceae bacterium | reverse complement strand
CACGGGCGACGGATGCGGACGCAGGCGAATCGTCGCGTGCGCAGTTGAGTGGCCTGCTCGAGAACATCGTCAGCATGGGCCTGCGCACGAAGGCCAAGGTGGTGTCGTGCGCCGTGCTGCCGGCATCCGCCGAAGTGGCCCGGCACTTGAACATCGTCAAGGGCAGCCCGGTGCAGAAGGCGCTGCGCGTTCGATCTTCGCGCGCGGGGCCGCTGTCGCACATCACGACCCATGTGCCGGCCGAACTGGCGCGCGGATTCGGCCGCCGCGAACTCGCCCGCCAGCCGATCCTGCTGCTGCTGGAGGCCAATGGCGTGCGCATCGGCCGCGCGCAGCAAAGTCTGTCGGCCAGGCTCGCCGACGCGTCGGTGGCCGCATTGCTCGACGTCGCCGTCGGATCGGCGCTGCTGGCGGTCGACCGCCTGATCTTCGACACCGACGACCGGCCGGTGCAGTGGTTGCAGGGGCTGTACCGGCCGGACCGCTATCACTATGAAATGCAGTTGTCCCGCGTCGGCGGGATCGATGCCAAGGTCTGGGTCAGCAAGGAACTGACCGCACCGTTTCACTGAACCCCGTGTCCATTCAAACCGCAGGAGACTCCCATGAGCAACCGTCGCAGCTTCATCCAGCATTCGGCCGCCGCTGCATCGGCACTGGCCTTTCCGCTTGTCGCCGGCGCACAGCCGAAGCCGGTCAAGATCGGCATCCTGCATCCCGTCACAGGGGCCCTGGCGTATTCGGGTGCGCAATGCCGGGCCGGCGCGCTGATGGCCATCGAGGACATCAACAAGACCGGCCTGAAGGGGCTTGGCGGCGCCAAGCTGGAGGCGATGCTCGGCGACGCGCAGAGCACGCCGCAGGCCGGTGCAGCCGAGATCGAGAAGATGAACGAGGCGGCTTGTTCGGCCGTGGTCGGCGCCTATGCCAGCGCCATCTGCCTGGCCACGACCCAGGCCGCGGCAAAGTACGACCTGCCGCACGTGGTGGACGTGGGCGTGGCCGATCAGATCGTCGAGCGCGGTCTGAAGAACACCTTCCGTTTCGGCCCTGGCTACCGCGTCTGCGCGCAGGTGGCGGTGAGCAACCTGCACGTGCTCAACACGCTGGCCGGAAAGCCGGCGAAGACGGTGATGATCATCCATGAAGAGAGCCTGTTCGGCACCGGCACGGCCAATCTGCTGGCGCGCGAGCTGCCCGGCTTCGGCTTCGAGGTCAAGGAGGTCATCAAGCACGCCAATCCGACGCGCGACTTCAACAACATCGTGCTGCGCATGAAGGCCGTGAACGCCGACATCGTGATCCCCGCCAACTACTACAACGAATACGTGCTGCTGCTGCGCACGATGCAGCAGCAACAGGTGCGACCGAAGGCGATCTATTCGGTGCTCGGCGGCGCGGCATCGAGCTACAAGTTCGTCAAGGAATTCCCGGAAGCCGCCGACGGCATCATCGACTGCAACCACTGGTTCAATCCGAAGGACAAGCGCAGCGCCGCACTCAGGAAGCGCACCGAGGCGAAGGACCTCTTCTACAGCTACGAGGTCTTCAACACCTACACCGCGGT
>JBFINI010000672.1:0-1578 GCA_041611275.1 Burkholderiaceae bacterium | reverse complement strand
TTGCAGGGGCGGCGTGCCGAGTTCGAATTCCGACAACAACAGGCCCTGTGTGGCAATGCGCAGCGCGAGCGCCTTGTGGCGCGCCGGATACACCCGGTCGAGGCCGGTGCCGACCACGGCCAGCGTGCTACCGGCACTGGCCAGGCCACCCTCGTGGGCGGCTGCGTCGATGCCGAGCGCGAGCCCGGAAACGATCGTCACGCCGGCGCGGCTGATGTGCTCTGCAAATGCGCGCGCATTGTCGAGGCCTTGCGCGCTGGGGTGGCGGCTGCCCACCACCGCTAGCGCCGGCGCGGCGAGCAACTCGAGACGGCCCTGGGCGTAAAGCAGCAGCGGCGGGTCGGCCGTCTCGAGCAACGCGCCAGGGTAGACCGCGTCGCCGAGGGTCAGCACATGGCGCGACGGGTCGGCATCGAGCCATGCCTCAGTGACGGCCCATTGCTCGGCGTGGCGCTCGGGCTCTGCCGCCAGCGCCGACGCCAAGGTGGGACCGACCAGTTCGCGCAGCGCGGCCGGCTTTGCCGCAAACACCGCGTCGGGCGTCCCGCATGCACTCAGCAGACGGCGCGCATTCCCGCGGCCGATCCCCGGCGTGCGCAACAAGCGCAACCACGCGGCAAGATCCTCCGGCCGGGCCATCGCGCAGGCCGACGACCCGTGCAAGCGTTCAGGGCTGCGTGAAGCGGTCGCCGGCGGTCACCGGCTGCTGGACCTGAAGGACCAAACCGTAGGACACGCGGTCGAAGACCCGGAAAACGAACAGCAGGCCGTGGCGCTCGTCGGGCAACTTGATCTGTGTCGGCCTTTCGACCGTGCGATCGGTAACCTGCGCGCCATCGCGCAGCACGGCCAGCACATGACCCCGCTCGACACCGTCCTGGGTGCCGCGGTTGATCGAGACAACCTGGTTCTGGCCCGCAATCAGTGCATCGCCATAGACAGAGATGATTTGCCCGGAGATCGGTTTCGTCGGGGCATGGGGCGCGTAATTGCTGAAATCGCGCGACGGCATCGGTGCCAGGCGGTCGCCGACACCTACCTCCTCCTTGACGTTCAGCAGTTTGAACGTTGCCGGCACGTCGAGGCTGGACTTTTCGCCTGCTGTAGCCGTGATCCCACCTTCGCGGGTGTACTCGGCAGTACCAAGGAAGAACGCTTCATAGCCGAGAATTTCCTTGGTCGTCGGATCGCGCAGCGGTGTGGCCTGGCGGAACACGCGCCAGTCGCGCCGACCATCCAACGTGCCGAGCACATACGCCTTGTCGCCGCTTCCCATCAACACGCGGCCTTCGGGCGCGGCGACGATGCGTGGTGCGCGTGCGAGCTCGTTGGCGTTGAACACGACCGCCTCATTGAGGAACGGCGCGATCAGGTGCAGTGGCACGGCCGGTACGCCGCTGTCGCCGAGCGCTTCGCTGCGTATGCGTGGGCTGAGCTTGACGGTGCCGTCGGGCCCACCCTGCGCCATGCGCAGCCGGGCCCGGCCGCCGGACTTGTCCAGCACCAGCACCTGGCCCGGATAGATCAGGTGCGGATTGCGGATCTGGTCCAGGTTCATGCCCCAGAGCTCCGGCCAGC
>JBFINI010000671.1:0-1585 GCA_041611275.1 Burkholderiaceae bacterium | reverse complement strand
GACCGCCAAGCCGGTCTCGACCTCGCGTGACGAAATCGGGGGGCTGACACGCAGCTTTGCCGACATGACCGAGCAACTCGGCCATGCGCGCGAGCAGGTGCAGCGCGGCGTGGCCCAGCTCGAGAGCGCGCGCACCCACCTGCAGACCATCCTCGACAGCCTGAGCGCCGGCGTGATCGTGTTCGACCAGCAGCGCAACATCGACATCGTCAACCCGGGTGCCACGCGCATCCTGAAGCTGCCGCTGTCGGCCTACCGCGGCCGCACGCTGGCCGACGTGCCCGGTCTCGAGGCCCTGGCATTGGCGGTGTGGCAGCGCTTCGAACTGCACCGCGCCAGCCCCGAGGCAGGCGAGCGCGACCACTGGCAGGACTCGTTCGAACTGCAACTGCCGGGTGCCGAGACGCTGAGCCTGCTGCTGCGCGGCGCCGCGCTGCCGCACGATGCACGGCTGCTGGTCTTCGACGACATCACCGAAGTCGTCTCGGCGCAGCGCTCGGCGGCCTGGAGCGAGGTGGCCAGGCGCCTGGCGCACGAGATCAAGAACCCACTGACACCGATCCAGCTCTCGGCCGAGCGCCTGCAGCACAGGCTCGCGGCCAAGCTGCAGCCCGACGACGCCAGCCTGCTGAACCGCTCGGTGGACACCATCGTGACCCAGGTGCAGGCGATGAAACAGCTTGTCAACGAATTCCGCGATTACGCGCGCCTGCCCGCGGCCAAGCTCGACACGCTGGACCTGAACGCGCTGGTGGCCGAAGTGCTGGCGCTGTACGGCGAAGCCATCGACCGCGGCCGCCTGGCCGCAGACTGCGCTTCCGGTCTGCCGTGGATCGTCGGCGACGCCACGCAGTTGCGCCAGGTGATCCACAACCTGGTACAGAACGGCCTCGACGCCGTCGCCGACCTTGCCGACGGGAGGGTCTGCGTGTCCACCGAGCCGGTGCGCAATCAGGCCGGCGAATTGCGTGCGGTGCGCCTGGCCGTGCAGGACAATGGGCCCGGTTTTGCCGACAAGGTCCTGAAGCGCGCGTTCGAGCCTTACGTCACGACCAAGACCAAGGGCACCGGGTTGGGCCTGGCGGTGGTGAAGAAGATTGCCGACGAGCATGGCGCCCGGGTGCGCATCGGCAATCTCGGCGGCACCGGGGCGCAAGCGCAAACCGGTGCGCAAGTTTCGTTATCATTTTCCAATCTTGCAGCCGTACCGAGCGCCGACCCCCCGCAGCCTGCAGCGCAGCAGGCAGATTGAGTTTTCATGGCTACCATTCTTGTTGTTGACGACGAACTCGGCATCCGTGCGTTGCTCTCGGAAATCCTGACCGACGAGGGCCACTCGGTCGAACTGGCCGAGAACGCGGCGCAGGCGCGCAGCGTGCGCGAACGCCTGCAGCCCGAGCTGGTGCTGCTGGACATCTGGATGCCCGACGTCGATGGCATCTCGCTGCTGAAGGAATGGGGCGCCAGCGGCCAGCTGACGATGCCGGTGATCATGATGAGCGGCCACGGCACGATCGACACCGCAGTCGAAGCCACCAAGTTCGGTGCGATGGCCTTCCTGGAAAAGCCGATCACGCTGCAGAAG
>JBFINI010000670.1:0-1588 GCA_041611275.1 Burkholderiaceae bacterium | reverse complement strand
GGCCGCTTCGTCGCGCCAGCGCTCGCGACAATGGCTCAGCCACCGTGCGCGCTCGGCCGCATCGAGGGTGTCGAAGTGGTTGCGCGCGCGAAAGCGCAGCAGCAACTCGTCGAGCCGTGAATCGTTGAAGGCCGGCTGCCGTTCGCTCAGTCGTTCGGGCGCCAATGCGCGCAGGCGCTGCAGCGTGCGGCGATCGTCGTTGTCGAGGAAGCCGCCGTAGAGATCCTCGTCGACATCGACCGCTTGCGCCGGCACCGCGCGCTCGTAGACCTCGGGCCAAATCCCGGCCATCGAGTTTGCCCTGCGCGCGGCGATCTCGGCGTGGCGCCATGCCTGATCGACGTCGATGCCCCAGCGCGTCGTCGCCGCGCCGAGCGTCTTCAGGTTGCCGATCACGATCGGCGACTTGTTCAGGTGGATGGTCTTGATCGGCAGTCGCGTCTGCCCCTCGGGTAGCGAATCCGCGGCCGTGAACAGGCGTTCGCGCACCGCCTGTGCGTTGAGTTTGAACAGTTCGTTCGGGTCGAAGGCCAGGTCCCAGACGATGACTTCGTTCTTGAAGTGCGGGTGCGGCGCCAGCGGCCAGACCACCGCCAGGCAGCCGCGCTCGAGCGGGTAGCGGCCCGACAGGTGCACGAAGGGGCGCCCGACGCCCATCTCCTCGATCACCGCCTGCTTCCTGTGCAGCTTCAGGCAGTGGGCCCACAACTTCGGCTGCACGCGCTTGACCAGACGGGCCAGCGCGATCGTCGCGCGCACGTCTGACAGTGCGTCGTGCGCGGCCTCGTGGACCAGCCCGTTGGCCGCAGCGAGGTGTTCGAGCTTGAAGGATGGCTTGCCGTCGCCGTGGGTCGGCCACTCGATCCCGTCCGGACGCAAGGCCCAGGCGCAGCGCACCGTGTCGAGCAGATCCCAGCGGCCGCACTCGTTCTGCCACTCGCGCGCATAGGGGTCGATCAGGCAGCGCCAGAAGAGGAAGCGCGTGACCTCGTCGTCGAAGCGCAGGCTGTTGAAGCCGCAGCCCACCGTGCCGGGCCGCGCCAGCTGCGCTTCGATGGCAGCCGCGAAGTCACGCTCGCTGACACCGCGCTGCGCGCAGACCTGGGGCGTGATGCCGGTGATCAGACAGGCTTCGGGCGTTGGCAGCATGTCGGGCGACGGCCGACAGTAGATTGTCAGCGGCGCCTCGATTTCGTTCAGGTCGGCATCGGTGCGCAGGCCGGCGAACTGCGCCGGCCGGTCGCGACGCGGCGCGACGCCGAAGGTTTCGTAGTCATGCCAGTAGAAGCTGAAGGTCGACATGCGCCGACGATAATCGACAATCCGCACTGCCAAGAAAAGGAAACGCTCCCGATGTCCCGTGTCTTCAATTTCAGCGCCGGCCCGGCCGTGCTGCCCGAACCCGTCTTGCGCAAGGCCGCCGAAGAGATGCTCGACTGGCATGGCTCGGGCATGTCGGTGATGGAGATGAGCCACCGCGGCAGGGAATTCATCTCGATCCACGCCCAGGCCGAAGCCGACCTGCGCGAACTGCTGGCGATTCCGGCCAACTACAAGGTCCTGTTCATGCAGGGCGGCGCCATCGGTG
>JBFINI010000669.1:0-1590 GCA_041611275.1 Burkholderiaceae bacterium | reverse complement strand
TCAAGCGGATCCGCAACGCGGTGATGAAGGACCTCGGCCTGCCGGAGGACCTGTTCACCTTCGTCAACTATCCGACCCGCTTCGACTGCCGCGAGGCGACGGCGGCGCTCAAGGGCAGTGGCATCGAATGCCCGCGGCTGGCCGACTACGCCTACCGGCTGTGGGACTACTGGGAGCGCAACCTCGACCCGGATCTGTTCATTGACCGGACGCTGAAGGGCCAGGTGAAGGGCAAGGTGGTGCTGGTCACGGGCGGGTCGTCAGGCATCGGGCTCGCTGCCGCGCACAAGATCGCTGCGGCCGGCGCGATCACGGTGATCGTCGGCCGTGATCAGGACAAGCTCGACGCCGCGCGGCAGGAGATCATTGACGCACTCGGCGCCAACGTCAACGGTGGCGAGGTCGCGACCGTGTCGGCCGACCTGGCGAGTCTGGAGGGCTGCGACCAGATGGTCGCCGGGTTGGTTGAAAAGTTCGGCGGCGTCGACGTGCTGATCAACAACGCCGGCCGCTCGATCCGCCGTGGCATCGAGTCCAGCTACGACCGCTTCCATGATTTCGAGCGGACCATGCAGCTGAATTATTTCGGCTGCCTGCGCACGACCATGGGCCTGCTTCCGCACATGGCCGCCAAACGCGCCGGACACGTGGTCAACATCAGCTCGATCGGTGTGCTGACCAACGCGCCGCGCTTTTCCGCCTATGTGGCGAGCAAGGCGGCGCTCGATGCCTGGACGCGCTGCGCTGCTTCGGAATTCATCGACGTCGGCATTACCTTCACCACCATCAATATGCCGCTGGTGCGCACGCCGATGATCGCACCGACCAAGATCTACGAGAACGTGCCGACACTGTCGCCGGAACAGGCTGGCGACCTGATTGTGCAGGCGATCGTCTACAAGCCGGTGCGCATCGCCACGCGGCTCGGTGTCTTCGGCCAGGTGCTGCACGCGATGGCACCGCGCGTTGCGCAGATCACGATGAACACCACCTTCCGCATGTTCCCGGACTCCGATCGCGCCAGGAGCGAGAAGGAGGGTGCGAAGCCGAAAGCCAGCCCCGACCAGATCGCACTGGCCAACTTGATGCAGGGCATCCACTTCTGAGGCCGGTGCTGTGTCAGCATGGGTAAGTCGACGCCAAGGAGGTTGAGGCGATGCGCCTTTACGCGGTAATGCTGTTCCTGCACGTGCTGGCCGTGGTCATCTGGGTCGGTGGCATGTTCCTGATGCACTTTGCAGTGCGACCGGCCGCGGTGGCTCGGCTCGAGCCGCCGCAGCGAGTGCCGCTTCTGGCCGACATCCTCGGTCGCTTCTTCATCTGGGTGACAGTCTCGGTGCTGATCGTGCTAGCCACGGGCGTGGCGATGATCGTCGGCCTCGGGGCCGCGGCCGGTGCGGCGGCTGCCGGCAAGAGCGCCTTCGGCGAGGGCATGCGGCTGGCGCACACCAGCGTGCATTTGATGTTCGTCGTCGGCGTGGTGATGACTGTCATCTTCGCCTTCATCCGAGTGGCGCCGTTCGTGCGGCTGCGCAAGGCGCTTGCCTCGGGTGAGTTGGCAGTGGCGGCGAAGAACCTCGATCTGATCCG
>JBFINI010000668.1:0-1605 GCA_041611275.1 Burkholderiaceae bacterium | reverse complement strand
TGATGCTGCGCAATGCCAATGGCTCGATGCAGTGCGCGGCCGACGGTCTGGCATGGTCACCGCAAGCCACACGATGCGGATTGTTCAGCGCCGTGGCCGGTCTTTGCGAGGGCGAAGGTCTGGACGGCGTCGAAGTGCCCGCCTACGTGCTGCTCTGGTTCGACCCCGCACCACCGGCACTGCGTTTCACCGCCGCACAGCGTCCGGCAGGACTAATCGGCTGGTGGCTCGCCGCCACGCCGCGCGGGAGCTGACCGTGGCCGACCTGTGGCGCAACGCACGCTTGGCGACGCTAACAGGGTCGACCGGATGGGGCCTGATCGAGCACGGCGCACTGGTGGTGGACGCCGCGCGTCTCGCTTGGGTAGGCAACGACAGCGCATTGCCACCTGGCCTGGTCATCGACCGTGAGTTCGATCTCGGCGGCGCGCTGGTCACGCCGGGCCTCGTCGATTGCCACACCCACCTGGTCTATGCCGGCGACCGCGCCCGCGAATTCGAGATGCGCCTACAAGGGGCAAGCTACGAAGAACTCGCCCGCGCCGGGGGCGGCATTCGATCCACCGTCGCCGCCACACGAGCCGCCACCGATCAATTCTTGTTTGCGCTGGCGCGCCAGCGCGCACTGGCCTTGCTGGCGGAGGGCGTGACGACGCTCGAGGTCAAGTCGGGCTACGGCCTGTCGGCCGAGCACGAGGCCCGCTGCCTGCGCGTCGCCCGCCGCCTGGGCCGAGACTTGCCGTTGACGGTGCGCAGCACCTGCCTTGCCGCACACGCCGTGCCGCCCGAGTTCGAAGGCCGCGCCGACGACTACGTCGACGCCGTGTGCGGCTGGTTGCCCGCGCTGCACGCCGAGCAACTGGTCGACGCCGTCGACGTCTTCTGCGACCGTATCGGCTTCACGCCAGCGCAGACGCGGCGCGTTTTCGAGGCGGCGCACGCCCTGGGCCTGCCCGTCAAGTTGCACGCCGAACAGCTCAGCGACCAGGGAGGCGCCTCGCTGGCCGCCGAGTTCGCTGCGTTGTCCTGCGATCACCTCGAGTACCTTTGCGAGGCAGGCGTTCAGGCCATGGCTCGCGCTGGCACGGTCGCCGTACTGCTGCCGGGAGCGTTTTACTTCCTGCGCGAAACCAAGCTGCCGCCGGTCCCGGCATTGCGTGCCGCGGGCGTGCCGATGGCCATCGCCACCGATCACAACCCGGGTTCGTCGCCGACGCTGTCTGCGCTGCTGATGCTGAACATGGCCTGCACGCTGTTTCGGCTGACGCCCGACGAGGCGCTGCGCGGCATGACCGTCGTTGGCGCGCGGGCCCTTGGCCTGGTCGATCGCGGCACGCTGGCAGAGGGACAGCGTGCCGATTTCGTCGCCTGGCCGCACGAGCATCCCAGCCAGTTGGCCAATGCTTTCGGCCAGCATCCCGTCGCCCGCGTCATCGTCGGCGGTACCGAGGTCGCCCTGTGAGTTCCGATGCACCGCAGATGTTGTGGGCGCCGCGTGCCTGGCTGCCCGATGGCTGGCACGAGCAGGTGCTGCTGCGCATCGGCGGCGATGGCTGCTGGGCCGAAGTCGCTGCCGGCGTTGCCGCGCCACCGCCCGCAGCCAGC
>JBFINI010000667.1:0-1613 GCA_041611275.1 Burkholderiaceae bacterium | reverse complement strand
ACTTGCGCTGCGCCGCAGTACGCTGCGCACCCGTGCGACCAGTTCGCGCGGTGAGAAGGGTTTGGTGACGTAGTCGTCGGCACCGAGTTCGAGGCCGACGACGCGGTCGATCTCGTCGCCGCGCGCGGTCAGAAACAGCACCGGCAATTCATTGCGAAGCGCACGCAGGCGCTTGAAAAGCTCGAAACCGCTGATGTCGGGCAGGCCGACGTCGAGGATCACCAACGCGACGTCGCCGGCCTGTGCCAGCGCGGCCTCGCCGGTGGCGCACCAACGCGGCTCGAAGCCCTCGGTGCGCAGCGCGTATTGCAGCGTGTCGGCGATGCCGGGTTCGTCTTCGACGATCAGGACGACGGGTTTGCTCGGCATGGTTCAGGGCCAATGATAGGAGCGCGCCCCTATGATGGCCGCATGTTCGCACCGCTCGTCAACGACAGCTTCCTGCGCGCCTGCCGGCGCCAAGCCACGTCGCACACCCCCGTCTGGCTGATGCGCCAGGCGGGCCGATATCTGCCCGAGTACGCCGCGACACGGGCCAAGGCGGGCAGCTTCATGGGTCTGGCAACGAACGTCGACTTCGCGACCGAGGTCACGCTGCAGCCGCTGGAGCGCTTTGCGCTCGACGCGGCGATCCTGTTTTCCGACATCCTCACCGTTCCCGATGCGATGGGGCTGGGCCTGTCGTTCGCGCAGGGCGAGGGACCGCGCTTTGCACGCCCCGTGCGCGACGAAGCGGCGATCGCTGCGCTGGCGGTGCCGGATCTGGACAAGCTGCGCTACGTCTTCGACGCCGTGCGCTCGATTCGCATGGCGCTGGCTGGCAGGGTGCCGCTGATCGGGTTTTCCGGCAGCCCGTGGACGCTCGCCTGCTACATGGTCGAAGGCGGCGGCAGCGACGACTACCGGCTCGTCAAGTCGATGCTCTATGCGCGTCCCGACCTGATGCACCGCCTGCTCGCGGTCAATGCCGAGGCCGTTGCCGCCTACCTCAATGCCCAGGTCGCCGCCGGCGCGCAGGCCGTGATGATCTTCGACAGCTGGGGCGGCGTGCTCGCCGACGGCGCCTTTCAGGCCTTCAGCCTGGCCTACACGCGACGCGTGCTGGACCAGCTCGACCGCAGCGTGCCAGCGATCGTGTTCACCAAGGGCGGCGGGCCGTGGCTCGAGCTGATCGCCGACAGCGGCGCCGATGTCGTCGGCGTCGACTGGACGGTGAACCTGACCCGGGCCCGTGAGCGCGTCGGCGGCCGCGTCGCGCTGCAGGGCAATCTCGATCCGATGGTGCTGTTCGGCGGCGAGGCGGCGGTCCGCGCCGGGGCGCGCCAGGTCCTCGATGCCTTTGGCCCGCCGCAGTGCGATGGGGGCCCGGCCGGGCACATCTTCAACCTGGGCCACGGGATCCACCAGCTCACGCCGCCCGCAGCGGTGGCCGCGCTGGTCGACGAGGTGCACCGCTATTCGCACACGTCGCGTACCCCTAGTTCACAAAGTAAGTGAGTGCTCAGACCAACTTATCCCCATCAGAAACGGAGCGAAGCTGTCGCACAAACTTGTCGACTCAGCGCCATAGGCGTTTACCCTATGCCTCTGTAAGGCATTGATTTGATTGATGT
>JBFINI010000666.1:0-1623 GCA_041611275.1 Burkholderiaceae bacterium | reverse complement strand
TCCTCGAGCCAGATGTCCGCGGCTTCGTCGTCGTCACGAAACACCGTCACCCAGAGCCGCTCGGGCGGTAACTCGAGCGTGACGGTGAGGAACTCCCAGGCGAGACGAATCGCTTCGCGCTTGAAGTAGTCGCCGAAGCTGAAGTTGCCGAGCATTTCGAAGAAGGTATGGTGCCGCGCGGTATAGCCGACGTTCTCCAGGTCGTTGTGCTTGCCGCCGGCGCGGATGCACTTCTGGCTCGTCGCGGCGCGGCTGTAGGGCCGCTTGTCGAAGCCGAGGAACACGTCCTTGAACTGGTTCATGCCGGCGTTGGTGAACAACAGCGTCGGGTCGTCGCCGGGCACCACGGGTGACGAGGCCACGACCTGGTGGCCCTTGGACTCAAAGAAGTTCAGGAACGTGGCACGGATCTCGGCGGCTTTCATCCGGGGGCTTTCCATCTTGGGGGCTGCGCGCGATGCATCGACATGCATCGCTCGGCAAGCAGCCTTTGATTATAGGAACCGGCCCAGCGTCGACGCGCCGGCAACCAGGCGATCTGCCGGGCCGCCGCCCGCCGGCGAATTCAGGCCGGGTCGTCGTTGGCCGCGTCGCCCTTCGCACGCTCGACGCGGTGGGCGTGGCCATCGCGCCCCAGCGTGGCCAGGCTCGCGGCCTGGCCGACCGACCGGCGCAGAAGGGCTTCGGCCGTCTTGCCGTGCTCGGGGTACAGCGCCAGGCCGGCGGAGACGCCGACTGTCACGTCGTTGCCCGTGACGTTGAAGGGCTGGCGCAAGGAATTGACCAGCTTGGATGCGACACGTTCGCCGTCGCCCGGCGCATCGATCCAGGCCAGCAGCACCAGGAAGGCATCGTTGCCGATCGAGGCCACCACGTCGCTTGCGCGCAGGCTGGCGCGCAGGCGCACGGCCACCTTGCGGCGCAGCACATTGGCCGATTCGGGCCCCAGTGCGGCCGCAATCCTTGCCAGGCCTTCGATGCGCAAGGCGATGGTCGCCATCGGCGCCGGCTCGCGCTCGCGCAGCGCCACCAAGTGCGTCATGTGCTCGAGCAGCTGCGCGTGATTCGGCAGGCCGGTGGCCAGATCGGTGGCGAAGGCCTTGCGCGAACTGCGTTCGAGCACCTTGCGCCGCACCGCGATGTCCATGCGCCGCTGCAAGGCCTGCGCCGGGGTCTCGGTCTGCACGATCACGTCCTGCACGCCGCGCTCCAGCAATCCTGCCAGCACCGCTTCGGCGGGGGCTTCGACCAGCAGTGCGACCACCGCGGTATCGAGCAGCGCGTGCGACAGCCCGGGCCAGTTCAGCAACTCCTCGGCCGGCGCCGCGGCAACCATGACCTCGTAGGTCACGTCACGCAGATGGGCCGCCGCTTCGTCGAGGCTGGCGCAGCAGGTTGCGCCCGGCACCTCCAGCCCGACGCACAGCAAGGTGGCAACCGGCTTGGCTTGGTCGCTGTCACGGCTCATCGCGATCGACTCCTCCCGAGTCACCCCGCTGTCCCCAACGGTGATCCGGGGTGCAGCAACACAGGAAAATTCATCTTCACTGTACCGCCCTTCCCGTCCTTGGCGCCTGCGGCGCGTCTTGCGGATGCCGGCAGCTACCGATCGCACTGAATGCC
>JBFINI010000665.1:0-1623 GCA_041611275.1 Burkholderiaceae bacterium | reverse complement strand
CTGTTTCGCTCGCGGCGCACCAGACGGCCGCCGACTACACCCTGGTGCGGGCCCGCTTCGGGCTCGTCACCCTCGCCTTCGGGACGACGGTGCTGCTGGGCTGGACCCTGCTGGGCGGCCTGGATGCACTGAACGCGGTAGTGCGCGAGGCCGTGCAGCCGCAGTGGGGCAGCCTCGCCTACCAGTTGGCGCTGCTGTCGGCCTTCATGCTGATCGGCGCGCTGCTCGAGGCGCCCTTCGAGCTCTACAGCACCTTTCGCATCGAGCAGGCCTTCGGCTTCAATCGCACGACATTGCGCCTGTACCTGACCGACGCGGCCAAGGGCCTCGTCGTCGGCGCGCTGATCGGCCTGCCGATGGCCGCACTGGTGCTGTGGATCATGGGCAGCGCCGGTGCCTGGTGGTGGTTGTGGGCGTGGATCGCCTGGGTCGCCTTCCAGCTGCTGATCCTCGTGCTCTACCCGACCGTGATCGCGCCGCTGTTCAACAAGTTCGAGCCCCTTGCCGATGAATCGCTCAAGCAGCGCGTGCAGGCGCTGATGGCACGCTGCGGCTTCGCCGCCAAGGGCCTGTTCGTCATGGACGGCAGCCGCCGATCGGCGCACAGCAATGCCTACTTCACCGGCCTGGGCGCGGCCAAGCGCGTGGTCTTCTTCGATACCCTGCTCAAGCGCCTGAGCCCCGGCGAGGTCGAGGCCGTGCTGGCGCACGAACTCGGCCACTTCAAGTTGCGCCACGTGCCCAAGCGCATGCTGACGATCTTTGCGATGAGCCTGGCTGCGCTGGCACTGCTGGGCTGGTTGACGCAGCAGCAGTGGTTCTACACCGGCCTGGGCGTCACACCCAACCTCGGCGCACCCAACGACGCGCTGGCCCTGCTGCTGTTCATGCTGGCGCTGCCACCCTTCGGCATCCTGCTGGTGCCGCTGGCCTCGCGCATATCCCGCCGCCACGAGTTCGAGGCCGATGCCTACGCCTGTGCACACGCCAGTGGCCGCGACCTTGCCAGCGCGCTGCTCAAGCTGCACGAAGACAATGCCGGCACGCTGACGCCGGACCCGATGTATGTCACGTTCTACTATTCGCACCCGCCGGCGAACGAACGGCTGGCGGCCTTGAAGATGGAGCCGACATGAACGACCTGGCCGCCATGCACTGCAAGCCGCTCGAAGGCCATGCGGCGATGAACGCGGGCGACATCGCAACCCATCTGCAGCGCGTCGATGGCTGGGCGTTCAACAACGCCGCGATCGAGAAGACCTTTCGCTTCGCCGACTACCACCGCACGATGGCTTTCGTCAACGCCGTTGCCTGGATCGCGCACCGCGAGGACCATCATCCTGACATCGCCTTCGGCTACAACCGTTGCACGCTGCGCTTCAGCACCCACTCGGTGGGTGGCATCTCGCTGAACGACTTCATCTGCGCGGCCAAAGTGGATTGCCTTTCGGCTTGAGCAAGTTTGCCGCGCTCGACCTGGGTCGCGTGGTCGCGGCGCACGGCCGCCACGTCATCGTCGAAACGCCCGACGGGCAACGTCTCGCCTGCCATCTGCGCGGCAAGAAGAGCGAGTGCGTCGTTGGTGACATGGTGCGCTGGCAACCGGCCGGCGACGAGGGCGTG
>JBFINI010000664.1:0-1627 GCA_041611275.1 Burkholderiaceae bacterium | reverse complement strand
CTGGCGATGAAGTACGTTTTCCGCACGGATGTGGTCGCTGTCAAGGCGTTCTTCCTCGGCCTGCTGCGCTTCGACTGGCAGCCGCTGCCCGCCGATCCGATGTTGTTCGTGCATCTGGTGCTGGTGGCGGCGCTGATGCTGGTGTTCCCGTTCTCCAAGCTGCTGCATGCACCGGGGTTGTTCTTCTCGCCATCGCGCAACCAGACCGACGACCCGCGCGAAGCGCGTCATCTCGCGCCGTGGGCGACCAAACTCGACCAGCGCTAGGGCGGAGATGATCGATGGCCGCTGAAATCAAGGCTCCACCACTGCGTGAGTTCCCGACGCCGCCGCCCTTGCTGCCGGGCGCGATGGAGAAGTCGCGTCCTTACGTGGCCAACGAGAAGATCCAGCAGGCGATCGGTTTTCCCGGTCAGCTTTCCGATGGTTGGGAGCAGCGGGCCATCTCCCACATGGGCGAGATGCTCGGCAAGTACCGCTCGCTGAAAGTCTTCATGGACTCGTGCGTGCACTGCGGTGCCTGCTCGGACAAGTGCCACTATTACATCGGCACCCAGGATCCGAAGAACATGCCGGTGGCGCGGCAGGACCTGATGCGCAGCGTCTATCGCCGCTATTTCACCTTGCCGGGCAAGCTGTTCCCGAAACTGGTGGGTGCGCGCGACCTGACCAAGGACGTGCTCGACGAGTGGTACACGTACTTCAACCAGTGCTCGGAATGCCGGCGCTGCTCGGTGTTCTGCCCCTACGGCATCGACACCGCGGAAGTGACGATGGCCGCGCGCGAGATTCTGGATGCGGTCGGCTACGGGCAGAAATACACCAACGAAATCATCGGCAAGGTGCACAAGGTCGGCAACAACCTCGGGTTGCCCGGCCCGGCGCTGGCCGACACGCTGACCGGGCTGGAAGAGGACATCAAGGTAGACACCGGCGCTGATGTGCGACTACCGCTCGACGAGAAGGGCGCCGAAGTGCTGCTGATCACGCCGTCGGCGGATTTCTTCGCCGAGCCGCATGTGGACAGCCTGATCGGCTACGCCAAAGTGTTCCACGCTGCCGGCATCCGCTGGACGCTGTCGGCAAAGGCCTCGGAGGCTGGCAACTTCGGTCTGTTCATCGGCAACTACGAGCAGCTGCGCAATATCGCAATGCGCATTCGCGAGGCCGCGCTCGAACTCGGCGTGAAACGCATCATTGTCGGCGAGTGCGGCCATGCCTGGCGGGTGGCCTACAGCTTCTGGAACACGCTGGTCGGCATTGGTGCCGGCGGCAAGGATCCGTTCGCGCTGCAGCTGCAGGTGCAGCTCGATTCGCGCTACCGGCAGCCGATGCATATCTGCGAATTCACCTGGGACCTGATCGAACGTGGTGCGCTGAAGTTCGACAAGGAGGCCAACGATCACCGGGTGGTCACCTTCCACGACTCGTGCAACGTCGCCCGCGCCTCGCGCATGGGCGATTTTCCCGGCGGCCAATTCGAGATCCCGCGCGCGATCATCCGCGCCGTGGCCAACAAGTATGTCGAGATGCATGCGGAAACCACGCGCGAAAGGACCTTCTGCTGCGGTGGTGGCGGCGGCATCCTGACTGACGAAGTGCTCGATCTGCGCGTGAAAGGCGCGCT
>JBFINI010000663.1:0-1670 GCA_041611275.1 Burkholderiaceae bacterium | reverse complement strand
TCTGGGCGCACCGCGCGTGCATCGATGCCCCGCACCGTCGAGGCACGCGCCAAGGGCAGCGACCAGGGCGATCGACCCGCGTTTGGGGCGAGTCAGTCGACCTACTAGCAGCCGCCGTCGCTGCCGAGCGGCACCGGACGCAACCGCGGCGGCCGGGCCACGCGCCCGTGAAAACCGCAACTGCGGGAGCAGCTTGGCTGCATGGTGTTTGGAGACGCGTGTTGGAGTCGAACCAACCAAACCGGGGTTGCAATCCGGTGCATTCCTCTCTGCTACCGCGTCGTGAAGTCCACTGTGCGGATGATGCGATGAACGCGCCACCCCGCGAGTGGGCGCCGGCACCGATCCAAGTGAGAAATATTTCACGCGGATGGGCGGTGCATGCGAAGTAGCCCGGCCAGGGCGATCGCGTCCAGCGGCATGCCACGATGCAGCCCCTCGCGTTGCCGCCGCGCCCGACTCGGGTGCGCCCTAACTTGAGTGCGCGATGGAGATGCGGCGCGCCGGGTCGCCGTGCCCACGGGCGCGCAGCTGACCGCAGCCGGCGTCGACGTCCTGGCCGGCGGACAGGCGCAGCTTGGTCAGCACCCCGCGCCGGTTGAGTGCCTGCGCGATCGTCGCGGCGCGGGCCCTCGAAGGCCGGCGAAACGCCAGACCCTCGACCGCGTTGTACGGGATCATGTTCATGATCGCGTGCTTGCCCTTGAGCAGCGCGACGATGCCATCGACTTCGTCGTCGCCGTCGTTCACGCCTTCGAGCAGCGCCCACTGGACCTGGATCGGATAGCCGCTGGCGCGCGCATAGCGCTCGCCCCGCTCGATCAGATCGATCGGCGAGATGCGCGGCGCGCGCGGCAGCAGTTCGGCGCGCAATGCGGGCTTGGTGGTGTGCAGCGACAAGGCCAGGGCCGGCTTGACTCGGCCCTCGCCCAGATTCAGCAGGCGCTCGAAGACACGTTCGTCACCGACGGTCGAAAAGACGATGCTCTTGTGCCCGATGGCGCCTTCGTTGCCGAGCAGCTCGATCGCGTCCATCACATTGTCGAGGTTGTGGGCCGGCTCGCCCATGCCCATGAAGACCACCTTCTTCACCGGCCTCAGGCGTCGCGCGAGCGCCACCTGGGCCACGATCTCGGCACTGCCGAGCTGGCGCTGCAGGCCGCCCTGGCCGGTCATGCAGAACACGCAGCCGACCGCACAGCCGACCTGCGTCGACACGCAAAGGCCGCCGCGCGGCAGCAGCACGCTCTCGACCGTCTGGCCGTCAGCAAGTTCGACCAGCAGCCGCGCCGAGCCATCCTTGGCCGCGTGTTCGGAGCGCAGTGCCGCCAAGGCCGCGAGTTGATCGACGAGCGCCGGCAAGGCCGCGCGCAAGGCCTGTGGAAGGTAATGCTCGACACGGCGCCGGCCACTGTCCTGCGGCCGGGCCTGCGCCCAACGGCGCAGCACATGGGCCTGGTGGCCGGGACCGGCGCCGAGCTCGCGCAGTTGCTGTCGGATCTGTTCGAGGTGCATTCGCGGCCGCCGGCGAGGTGAGCATCGACAGGCGCCGGCGACAGTATCCACGGGCACAGCCGGCAACCGCCTGCCCGGTGGCTCAACGGCCGGGCCGGGCCATGCTGCGCAAGCGTGCGCCCAGGGCGCCGAAGCGCCGTCGGTATTGCGCCGGC
>JBFINI010000662.1:0-1685 GCA_041611275.1 Burkholderiaceae bacterium | reverse complement strand
GATGGCGGTCTTTCACACGCCGCAGTATGTCGAGCGGATCGTGCGCGGCTCGAAGACCGGCGTCGGCTGGCTCGACTACGGCGACACGCCGTGCTTTCCCGGCATCTTCGAGGCGGCCGGCGCAGTGGCCGGCAGCGCGATCGATGCGCTGGCGCGCGTGGCGGCCGGTGAGGTAGCGCGCAGCTTCCAGCCGATCGGCGGCCTGCACCATGCACGGCGCGATACGGCGGCCGGATTCTGCGTGATCAACGACCTCGGCGTCGTCATCGACCGCCTGCGCCGCGAATACGGCGTGCAGCGGATCGCCTACGTCGACATCGACGTGCATCACGGCGACGGCATCTACTACACGTATGAAGACGACCCCGACCTGATCGTCGTCGACATCCACGAAGACGGCCGCTACCTCTACCCCGGCACCGGCCATGCATTCGAGTGCGGTTCAGGCAGCGCCGAAGGCAGCAAGCTGAACCTGCCGCTGGCGCCCGGCGCCACCGACGCCGAGTTCCTGCGCGCCTGGGACGCGGCCGAGGAATTCCTGCGCGGCGCGCGGCCGCAGTTCATCGTCCTGCAAAGCGGTGTCGACTGCCTGCGCGGCGACCCGCTGGCCCACCTGGCGTTGACACCGAAGGCGCACGCACACGCCACCGAAAGGCTGTGCCGGCTGGCCAACGAACTGTGCGCGGGCCGGCTGATGGCCTTTGGCGGCGGCGGCTACAACCTGAACAACCTCGCGCACGGCTGGAGCGCCGTGCTCGAGGAACTGCTGCGCGGGTCGTGGCGGTAGGGCGGGCCGGACCAGAAGGCGCTTCGCATGGCTCCTGTATCGCGCGACAGCCTCCAGGCGCCGCGCGATGCCACCTGCGTCGAGTCGTCGCCGCGAATCAGAACGTCCGCGGGAAGCTTGAGCGCCGCGGCGGGCCGGATCGCTTCGGCCCGCGCCGACAGGGATGCCAGTCACCCAGCGAATTCGAGCGCCGCGAACACGGCTTCACTGTCTGGTACCTCGTCCTCACCAGCCGCGTGTGGCCGAAGAAGTCGCGGCGCAGCGGGTCGGGCGAGATCTGCGCGTTCATCGCGTCATCGATGCGCTGCAGCCGCTCTAGGCTGCCGGTGCCCAGCGCCACGATTTCGGCCAGCCGCGATCAGGTTCGTCGTTTTGCGAACTGTTGCAGCTTCCGCAGTGGCCGGCTACAAGCTTTAGAAAGTTCACGAGACAGCGTTAGAGGCAGCATTTCCCGCAATCGGCTTCGCGATCTCGTCTCGCCAGAATCCAAGAAGCTCCGCTTGCATTCGCGAGGGACTGTATTGACCGACAGTCGCCGCCATTGCCTTGCGCCGAGCGGCTAACGCTTCTCCTCCCGTCTCGAGAACGTCAAGCGCAGCAGCAAGTCCGTCAACGCATCCCTTCCAGTCCCCAGTGTCAGCCCACCAACCATTTTCTGTGGTCATGAACTCCCGGCCGCCATCGCCATGAAAACCGGCAACCAAGCAGCCGCAGGCCATTGCCTCCAAAGGTGGAAGACCAAAGGATTCCTTATGTGAAAGTGACAGAAAGACGTCGCTAACCGCCAGCACGGCGGCGGCTTCACGCTGCGTCTTCCCGTCGATCGGGACCCAAGGGATGTCCGCGTAGCGGAGATGTCGCCGTCGAAACACTGATTGGATGAAGCCGGCGTCATCTG
>JBFINI010000661.1:0-1692 GCA_041611275.1 Burkholderiaceae bacterium | reverse complement strand
CGGCGGCCTCGTGGTGGCGCTCGCCTCGACCTCGCGCAGCCGCCTGCTGCGCTGGCTGGTGGTCATCTACGTCGATTTCTTCCGCGCCTTTCCGCCGCTGGTGCTGCTGATGTTCATCGCCTTCGGAATGCCATTCCTCGGCTTCAACCCGGGCGCATTCGTCGCGGTGGCGCTGTCGTTCCTGCTCAACACCTCGAGCTATTACGGCGAGATCTTCCGCGCCGGCATCGAATCGATCACGCGCGGCCAGCACGAGGCGGCGCGGTCCACCGGTCTGTCGGCGTCGCAGACCATGTTCCACGTGGTCTTGCCGCAGGCGATCAAGAACGTGGTGCCCGACCTCGTTTCAAACACGCTCGAGGTGATCAAGCTCACTTCGCTGGCCAGCGTGGTGGCGCTGCCCGAACTGCTGTTCGCAGCGCGCCAGGCGCAGTCGCTGACCTACAACGCCACGCCGATCATCGCCGTCGGTATCATTTATCTCATCTGCCTTTGGCCGCTGGTGCGGCTGCTGAGCCGCTTCGAGCATCGCCAGATCGCCTTGCACTGAAATGGGCCAGCGCATCCTTGTCATCAATCCGAACTCGACCGAGGCCGTCACGCGCGGCATCGACGAGGCCTGCGCGCCGCTGCGCATGGCCGGTGGCCCGGCGATCGAATGCGTGACGCTCACCGAAGGGCCGCCGGGAATCGAGACACAGCAGCACGTCGACGGCGTCGTCGCACCGCTCATCGAACTGGTGCGCAGCCGCGAGAAGGACTACGACGCGTTCGTCATCGCCTGCTACAGCGATCCCGGTTTGCACTCCCTGCGCGAGGTGACGAAGAAACCTGTGCTCGGCATTTCCGAATGCGGCATCCTGACCGCGCTCACGCTCGGGCAGAAGTTCGGCGTCATTGCCATCCTGAAGCAGTCGATCGCGCGCCACCTGCGCTATGTCGGCGCGCTTGGAGTGGCCGAGCGTCTGGCGGGCGAGTTGCCGGTGGGCTTGCCGGTGACCGAGCTTGCCGACGAGAAGAAGACGTTTGGCCGTATGGTCGACGTCGGCAAGGCGCTGCGCGATGCGCACGGTGCGGACGTCGTCGTGATGGGCTGCGCCGGCATGGCGCGCTATCGCAAGCCGCTGCAGGGCGAGATCGGTATCCCGGTGGTGGAGCCAACACAGGCGGCGGTGGCGATGGCGTTAGCACGCGTGCGACTGAACTGGGCGGGCCTTTAGCCTGCCCGTTTGTCCATTAGCGAGTGCGGCCTAAGCAAGGGCAGGTCTCGGTATTGCTGGGCTCGCGCATTTGGCCGCTGCCGACCAGAAGCGGAAGTAGGCGATGCGCCCGCATGGCGGACTTTCACTGCCTTGCGCCAGCCAGTTACTACTCTTGGCGTGCGAGCTGGGCCTTGAGCAACACCGAACGGGGTTCGTTGCACAAACGCTTTCTGTCAGCCCTGCGTGAGTGTCAGCAGGATATCGGCATACCAGGCGCAGTTCAGGCCGAGCGCCTCGTCCAGTTTCAGATCCCGCGTCCCGACGTCCAGCCGTGCCGAGTGCACGCCAAGCAGCATCCACGGCAGGTCGAGTTGTTGCGGATTCGGCTGGGCCAGACGCATGACCACCGGTGCGCCGCTGGTTCCGCGGTGCGTTCGCGCATCGGTGAGAAAGTAGCCCTGGCCCTTGAAACGCAGGCCGAACGAAGAGG
>JBFINI010000660.1:0-1698 GCA_041611275.1 Burkholderiaceae bacterium | reverse complement strand
GCTGGCGGCGGCGCGCCGCTTCGCGCAGGTGACCTCGACCGACTACGTGCCTTCGCTGCTCGACAAGGGCCGCGAACGCGCGCGCGCCGAAGGCCTCGACGTGCAGTTCGAGGTCGCCGATGCAGAGGAACTGTCGTTCGACGACGGCATCTTCGACGTCGTGCTGTCGACCTTCGGCGCGATGTTCACGCCCGACCATGCGCGTCCGGCCGGCGAGATGCTGCGCGTCGCGCGCAGTGGCGGACGCATCGGCCTCGCCAACTGGACGCCGCAGGGTTTCATCGGCCGGCTGTTCAAGGTGATCGGCGGCTACCTGCCGGCACCGGCGGGACTGCAATCGCCGGCGCTGTGGGGCACCGAGTCGCACCTGGCCGAGCTGTTCGGCGCGCAGGCGAAGCAGATCCGCTGCGAGCGGCGGTACTTCAACTTCCGCTACCGCTCGGCGGCGCACTGGGTGCAGATCTTCCGCGACTACTACGGGCCGACGCACAAGGCGTTTGCCGCGCTCGACGCGAATGCCGCGCAGGCGCTGGAGCGCGACATTGTCAACCTGCTCGAGCAGCTGAACGTCGCCGGCAGCGCTTCGCTGGTAGTGCCGAGCGAGTACCTCGAGGTGGTCATCAGCAAGCGCTGAGCCGCCGATCGCTTCACGGAAATTTCCGTCTGACTCATTCAAGGAACGACCATGACAAACTTTTTCGAATCCCCGCTGGCCCGCTTCGGCGTGGCAGCAGCCCTGCTCGCCGGCGCAGCGCTCGACGCCGCTGCCGACGTCATCACCGACTGGAACTCCAAAGCCGGCGAAATCGTCGTCGAATCGAAGCTCGGCACACCACCGGCGATCCGCGTGATGGCGATCGTGCAGACGGCGGTCCGCGACGCGGTCGACGCCAGTGCGACGCGCGACGCATCGATCGACGCAGCAGTGGCCGCGGCCAACCGCAACACGCTGCTGAAGCTGATCCCGGCGCAGCAGGCGGCGATCGACGCCGCCTACCAGGCCGCGCTGGCGAAAATCGCCGACAGTGCGGCGAAGACCGCGGGCATCGCGGTCGGCGAACAGGCGGCGGCGGCGGTGATCGCCACGCGCGCCGACGACGGCGCCGGTAATGCGGTGGCCTACCGGCCGCACGCAAGTGCCGGTGTTTACGTGCCGACGGCGACGCCGGCAGGTGCGCAGTGGTCGCAGCGCAAGCCCTGGCTGCTGGCCACTGCCGCGCAGTTCCGGCCCGGGCCGCCTCCGGCGCTGGATAGCGCGAGCTGGGCGCGCGACTACAACGAGGTCAAGGCCCTCGGCGCCAAGGCGAGCACGCTGCGCAGCGCCGAGCAGACCGAGATCGCCCGCTTCTGGGAATACTCGCTGCCGCCGATCTACGACGGCGTGGTGCGGTCGGTGGCGGCTCAGCCAGGACGCGACGCGGCGCGCAACGCGCGGCTGTTCGCGGCCGTTTCGCAGGCGATGGACGACGCCATGATCGCCGTGTTCGACGCCAAGTATCACTACAACTTCTGGCGGCCGGTCACGGCGATCCGCAACGGCGACATCGACGGCAACGCGGCGACCGAACGCGACGCGGCGTGGACGCCGCTGATCGACGCGCCGATGCACCCCGAGTACCCGAGCGCACACAGCATCCTGGCGAGCGCTGTCGGCGCGGTGCTGAAAGCCGAGATCGGCGGCGGGCCCATGCCGCTGTT
>JBFINI010000659.1:0-1699 GCA_041611275.1 Burkholderiaceae bacterium | reverse complement strand
TGTGCACGCCGTCGGCCAGCTCGACGCGGCCTTCGAACACGCAGTTCACGTCGATGAAGACATCGGCGCCGACCACCAGCTCACCGCGCACGTCGAAGCGCGCCGGATCGGCAAGCGTGGCACCGGCGTCCATCGCCGCTTCGGCGGCACGGCCCTGGGCGGCGCGCTCGAGCTGCGCCAGTTGCACCTTGCTGTTCACGCCGAGCGTTTCTTCGGCATCGGCAGCCTCGACGCCGGCCACACGCACGCCGTCGGCCACCGCCCGGGCAATCACGTCGGTCAGGTAGTACTCGTGTTGCGCATTGTTGTTCGATAACTGCGCCAGCCACTGCTTCAGGCGCAACGTCGGCGCGACCAGAATGCCGGTGTTGATTTCATCGATGCGCCGCTCCTCATCCGAGGCGTCCTTCTGCTCGACGATGCGCAGCACGTGGCCATGCCAGTCGCGCACGATGCGGCCGTAGCCGTTCGGATCCGGCAGCTTCACGGTCAGCACCCCGACACTGCCGGCGGCGCCGTCGAGCAGCCGGCGCAGCGTCTCGGCCCGCACCAGCGGTACGTCGCCGTACAGCACCAGCGTCGGCGCGTTGTCGTCGAGACGCGAGGCAGCCTGCATTACCGCATGACCGGTACCCAGCTGCGGCTGTTGCAGAACAAAATCGACATCGGCGCGGTCAGAGAACGCATCGCGCACCTGTTCGGCACCATGGCCGATCACCACCACCGTTCGCGTTTCGCCGTCGCGGCCCGCCGCCACGGCTTGCGCGGTTGTGATCACATGCGCGAGCATTGGCCGGCCGGCGACCGGATGGAGCACCTTGGGCAAGCGTGATCGCATGCGCTTGCCCTGGCCGGCGGCCAGGATGACGATGTTCATCGCGGGCGAAGAGGAGACCGGGGACGTGGAACCGACTGTGATGGCCGACGATCGTAGCACCGCGCTTTTGCGCGCTGCGCCCTTTCCCGCGTCGATGGGCCGGCATGCACGCCGCTTCGTGCTGGTCAGCATCAGCCTGCTGGTCACCGCCTGTTCGTCGCTGCAAATGGGCTACAACAACGCCGATGTCCTGCTCGCCTATTCACTGGATAGCTATCTCGACCTCGACGATGCGCAGGAAAAACTTGCGCGCGAACGCATCAATGCGCTGCATCGCTGGCACCGCAGCACCCAGCTTGCCGGCTATGCGGCGCTGCTGGCCGACGCGCAGGAAAAGCTCGCCGGTCCGGTCAGCGCCGCCGACGTGCGCGAGTTCAACAGTCGCGTGAATCGCGGACTGGCAGCGATCGGCGACCGCGCTGCGCCCGATCTGGCGCAGCTGGCGCTGACGCTGCAGCCGGCGCAGATCGAACGGCTGGCCGAGCGGCTGGCGCGCGACGCTTCGAAGGCGCGCCGCGAACTGGTGCGCTTTGCCGGGCCGGAGTCTTTCGAGCAGCGGGTCGAGCGCGCAATCGAGCGCGCGGAAGGGTGGCTCGGTACGCTTTCACCGGCGCAGCGCGCGCAGATCCGCGCCTCGCTTGCTGGCCGTCCCGGGGCACAGGACGCCTGGATGCAGGAACGCGAACGTCGGCAGCGCGATCTCGTCGCCGTGCTGGCGCGCATCCGCAGCGAACAGCCCGCGGCGTCGACTGCCACCGATTGGATACGCGAATACTTTGCCGAACTGGCCGAACCCCGCGATGCGGCGCGGCGCGATCGACT
>JBFINI010000658.1:0-1700 GCA_041611275.1 Burkholderiaceae bacterium | reverse complement strand
GACCGAGCGGCGCAGCGAGGCCGAGCTGCGCGCCGAAGTGGCCGAAGGCGAGCGGCGCAGCGCCGAACTGCATGCCAAGGCGATCGCCGAGGTGGCCGCGCAAAAGTCGGCGCGTGGAGGTGCGCATGATTAGGCCCGTGCTCATGCGCCCGACGATCACCTTCGCTGCCGCGGCAATGCTCGCCGCCTGCGCTGCCCCGCCGCTGGCACCGCCGCAGGTTGAACTGCCCGAGATGACCGCCGCTGCGCCGGCCAGCCTCGACCGCTGGTGGATGCTGTTCGGCGATGGGCAGCTCAACGGCCTCATCGACGAGGCGCTCGCCGCCAATCACGACCTGCGCGCTGCCGTGGCGCGAATCGAGGAGGCGCGCGCTTCGCTGCAACTGGCCCGTGCGGCGTTGTATCCGTCGCTCGATGCGCAGGCGGGCATCAACCACAATCGCGTCAGCAACGCCAACACGCGGCAGTTGCCACCGCCGTTGACGACGACTACCCATAGCGCGGGCCTGCAGGCGTCCTACGAGGTCGATGTGTGGGGCCGACTGGCGGCCGGCCGCGATGCGGCTTCAGCGACGCTGCTCTCGACGCGTTACGCTGCCGAGACGGTGCGCATCGCACTCGCGGCGCAGGTGGCGACGACGTACTTCACGCTGCGCACGCTCGATGGCGACCTGCGGCTGACCCGCGCGACGTTGCAGACGCGTGCCGACAACGTGCAGTTGCTGAAGAAGCGACGCGATGCCGGGCTGGCCAGCGACTTCGAATTCAAACTTGCCGAAGCGGAGCGCGCAACCGTGGCGACGGGCATCCCGACGCTGGAACGCGCCATTGCAGAAAACGAAGCAGCGTTGGCTGCGCTGGCCGGGCGCAGCGCCAAGGCGGTGTTCACGCCGAACGTCGCCCGCGCCGCGACGGCGATCGACACCGCCGCGCCCGAAGTGCCGGCGGGACTTCCTTCGGACCTGCTGGCGCGCCGGCCGGATATTCGCCAGGCTGAAGCGCAACTGGCTGCGGCCGACGGTCGCATTGCCGAGGCACGCGCGCTGTACTACCCACGGCTGACGCTGTCCGCCTCGCTCGGCGGCGAAAGCGCCGAACTGGCCGACCTGCTGACCAGCCCCGCACGGGTGTGGTCGATCGCCGGCGGACTGCTGCAGCCATTGATCGGGCTGAACCAGATTCGCTCGCAGGTCGACGCCGCCACCGCGCGCCGCGAACAGGCCGTGATCGGTTACCAGCAGGTCGTGCAGTCGGCCTTTCGCGATGTGCACGATGCGTTGGTCGCCCACCGAAGCGCGCGCGATGTCTTCACGGCGCAGCGCGAGCGGCAGAACAAGCTGAGCGAGGCGATGAAGCTCGCCGAACTGCGTCACGCCAACGGGTATTCGAGCTATCTGGAAGTGCTCGACGCGCAGCGCAATCTGCTCGATGCCGAGCGCGCGCAACTCAACGCACTGCGCGACCGGCAGGTGGCGCTGGTGAGTCTTTACAAGGCGCTCGGCGGAGGCTGGTCGATGCCGGCGCAGGCCGCGAACCGGTAGCTGTCGCCGATCGCGCGACTTCTTCCGGGCGGACGTCAGAGCACGCGGCCGATCGCCTGGCCAGTGACATACGCGCAGTCAGGCGGCAGCAAGCGAGCCGAAGGTCGTCGGTGGCGCGGCCGGCACGAGGCGAGCGGCGAACGTCAGCCCGCTGGTTCG
>JBFINI010000657.1:0-1701 GCA_041611275.1 Burkholderiaceae bacterium | reverse complement strand
GGTGGGGGCTCTTAATTGCTGCATTGCAACATGAACACGATTGTAGGCGCTTGGACGGGTATTGCAAGCTCTTTTTGCTGCGCCGCAACATTCTAGGGGTGCAGGCCTACCGGCACGCGCTGGTCGGCGCCCCGGCACAATCGCGGCACCCATGCAGGCCTATTACGCCGATCACTTCGTGCTGCCGCTGCCGGCCGGCCACAGCTTTCCGATGAGCAAGTACGAGCGCCTGCGCAACCGGGTGCGGGCCGACGGGAGCGGCATCACGCTGCTCGAGGCCCAGCCGGCCAGCGACGGCGAACTGGCCCTGGCGCACACGCCGCGCTATGTCAGCGCCGTGGCGGAGGGCCACCTGAGCGCGGCCGAGCAACGCGAGATCGGTTTCCCCTGGTCGCCGCGCATGGCCGAACGGGCGCGGCGCTCGGTCGGTGCGACGATCGCCGCGGCGCGCGCGGCCCTGATCGACGGCCAGCGGCTTGCGGCCAATCTCGCCGGCGGCACCCACCATGCGCAGGCCGACAAGGGCAGCGGCTACTGTGTCTTCAACGACGTGGCCGTCGCCGCGCGGCTGATGCAGGCCGAATGGCATCGCAGCCGCAGACAGCTGTTGCGCGTCGCGGTGATCGACCTCGACGTGCATCAGGGCAACGGCACCGCAACCATCTTTCGCGACGACCCGACCGTGTTTACGCTGTCGATCCACGGCGCGAAGAACTTCCCGTTCCGCAAGGAGCCGAGCGATCTGGACGTCGAACTGCCCGACGGCTGCACCGACGCACCGTATCTCGAGGCCCTCGACGCCGCGCTCGACGCCCTGTGGGCCCGTCACGCGACGGCGCAGCCCGGACTGGTGTTCTACGTCGCCGGTGCCGACGCGCACGAGGGCGATCGCCTCGGCCGGCTCAAGCTGAGTGCCGCCGGCCTGGCCGAACGCGACCGGCGCGTGTTTGCCGCCTGCCGCGAGCGCGGCATCGCGGTGGCCGTCAGCATGGCCGGCGGCTATGGCCACTGCATCGACGACAGCGTGGCGGTGCACCTGCGCACCCTGCAGGAGGCTGCGGCATCCTGGCGCGACGTCCACACCCCCACCTTGACCCCAGCCTGAGCACGATGACCCCAGCCATCACTCCCGAGTCCACCGCCGCGGTCGATGCCGCGATCACCTCGCGCCGCTCATTGCGTGCCTTCCTGCCGACGCCGGTGCCGCGGCAGACCATCGAGGACATCCTGGCCGTCGCCTCGCGCGCGCCCTCGGGCGTCAATACCCAGCCGTGGAAGGTGACGGTCCTGACCGGCGCGGCCAAGGATCGGCTGAGCGAGAAGATCCTCGCCGCGCACGATGCCAACGCCGCGGCCGGCTCGACCGGCGCCGACGTCGGCGAATACGACTACTACCCGACCGAATGGGTCTCACCGTACGTCGATCGCCGGCGCAAGATCGGCTGGGATCTGTATGGCCTGCTCGGCATCGCCAAGACCGACAAGGCGAAGATGCATGCGCAGCACGGCCGCAACTACCGCTTCTTCGATGCGCCGGTGGGCATGATTTTCACCATCGACCGCATCCTGCGCCAGGGCAGCTGGATCGACTACGGCATGTTCCTGCAGAACATCATGGTCGCTGCGCGCGGCCGCGGCCTGGACACCTGTCCGCAGGCGGCCTTCATCGGCTTCTACAAGATCATCGCCGAGCACCTGGCG
>JBFINI010000656.1:0-1704 GCA_041611275.1 Burkholderiaceae bacterium | reverse complement strand
TCGGCATCGATGAACGTGAGCGCGATCAGGACGAAAGTGAAAGCCAGCGCGGCCAGTCCGACCACGCCGAAGCCGAAACGCCAGGCGACCCAGACCGACAGAAATGCCGTCAGCGCCTCGACGACCGGGTAGCGCAAGGAAATCGCAACGCCGCAGTGTGCGCACTTGCGGCCGCTGACGAAGTACGACAGCAGTGGCAGATTGTCGCGGACCCGCAGCGGCGTCTTGCAGGCCGGACAATGCGAACCGGGCATCAGAAGATTGAATTGCGCCGCGGGAGCCGGGTCACGGCCATCGAGTTCCGCGCACTGCGCTTGCCACTCAGCCTGCATCATCTTCGGCAAGCGATAGATGACAACGTTCAGGAAAGAGCCGATCGCCAGGCCGAACGCACCGGCACAAATGGCGAAGACGAGATCAGGGGTCAAGCGTCAACTCGGGCCAGCAGCGGGCCCGGCCCGCTGACCGCCACGCGGATCCTGTCTAGACGACCTGGCCGAGCTTGAAGATCGGCAGGTAAATCGCGACCACGATGCCGCCGATGATCACGCCGAGCACGACCATGATCACCGGTTCGATCAGGCTGGCAAGCGCATCGACGATCTCGTCGACTTCCCGTTCGTAGTAATCGGCGACCTTCGACAGCATCGAATCCAGTGCGCCCGATTCCTCGCCGATGCCGGTCATCTGCACCGCCATGTTCGGAAACACGCCGGTGTTCTGCATCGCATGCGCGAGGCTGGTGCCGACGTTGACTTCAGCCTGTACCTGCTTGGTGGCGTCCTTGTAGACGGCATTGCCCGAGGCCGGTCCAACCGAATCAAGCGCGTCGACCAGTGGCACGCCGGCGGCGAAGGTCGTCGAAAGCGTGCGCGCCCAGCGGGCAACCGAGGCTTTCTGCAGCAGTTCGCCGAGCACCGGAATCTTCAGCATGTAGCGATCGACCAGCCGCTGGAAGTTCGGTGAGCGCCGCCACGCCTGGTAGGTGAAGTACAGCCCGCCGAGCGAACCAAACAGCAGCCAGTACCAGTTGCCGACCACGAAATCGGACATCGCGATCACGACGAGTGTTGGGTAGGGCAGGTCGGCACCAAAGCTGGTGAACACCTGCTTGAACGACGGAATGACGAAATACATGATGATCGCCGTGATCAGGATCGCCACCAAGATGATCATCACGGGATAAAAAAGCGCCTTCTTGATCTTGCCCTTCAAGGCCAGCGTCTTTTCCTTGTAAGTGGCGAGGCGATCGAGAAGGGTTTCCAGAATGCCGGCCTGCTCGCCCGCGGCCACCAGGTTGCAGAACAGCGGATCGAAATACAGCGGGTACTTGCGAAACGCCTGGCTCAGGTTGGTGCCGGTTTCGACATCCGAACGAATGTCCGTCAGCAGGCGCGACATCGAGGGATTGCCGTGCCCGCGCGAGATGATGTCGAAACTCTGCATCAGCGGCACGCCCGCCCGCAGCATCGTCGACAACTGCCGAGTGAACAGCGCGAGGTCCTTTTCAGTGATCTTCTTGCCGCGCGAGAAGACCTGCTTCTTGATCTTTGGCTGCGCGATGCCCCTTCGACGCAGCGCGGCGGCGACGACCGATTCACCGCCGGCACGCATCTCCCCGCGCACGATCTTGCCGGTCTTGTCCCGGCCTTCCCAGACGAACAGCGATTCCTGGACGGTTACCGCTCGCGCCTTAGCAATTGC
>JBFINI010000655.1:0-1708 GCA_041611275.1 Burkholderiaceae bacterium | reverse complement strand
CGGCATCGATGAACGCGCCCAGGCCCGTACGCGTGCCGCGGGCGCTGTCGTAGGCGGCGCGGCCGAACGTTGGACCGTCAGGACCGAAGGCGGTCAGTGCTGTCGCCAACGGCGAGAAGGTGTTGGTCTCGTGGTTCAGCCGCGCGGCGACGATCTTCATCTCGGTGTCTGTCATGCCTCGCGCGCAGCAGCCGAGGCCGTGCGCAGGAGGCGGCTCATCTCACGCAGTTCGCTTCAGCACCCGTCCCGGCCGGGCCCCGGTCGCGTGGCCATCGCGCCAGACGGGCATGCCGTTGACGTAGACGGTTTCGATGCCGACTGCCGGCCGCTTCGGATGCTCGAAGGTGGCCGCATCCGCGATGCGTTCCGGGTCAAAGACCACCAGGTCGGCGGCCACGCCCGGCGCAATGACGCCGCGGCTACGCAATCCGAAGCGCGCGGCCGGCAGGCCGGTCATCTTGTGGATCGCGGCCTCAAGCGAAAAGAGCCGTCGCTTGCGGGCATAGTGGCCGAGCACGCGCGGGAATGCGCCCCACAGCCGCGGATGCGGGAACACATCGTGCGGCAACCCGTCAGAGCCGATCATCGTTTCCGGATAGGCGAGGATGCGTTCGACGTCAGCCTCGTCCATCGAGAAATAGATTGCCCCGGCCGGCTGCAGTTCGTCGATCATCTGGCCGACCGCGATGCCGCGCTCGGCCGCCAGTTCGTCGAGGTAGCGCCCGGCCGCTTGCGGCTGCGCGCGCGACCAGGCGATCAGCGTGCGGCGGGCCAGCGCGACCGTGTCGGCGCGCAGCACGGTCGACGAGGCCGGATAGGGATAACAGTCCAGGCAAACGTCCGCGTCGATGCGCGCGTCGTCGAGCAAGGCGAGGGTCTCGCGCGAGCGGCCGAAGTTTGCCTTGCCGATCACCTTGTGATGCGAGATCACCTGACGCACGCCGAGCGCGCGCGCGATCGTCATCGCTTCGGTCATTGATTCGAGCACCCGCGCGCTTTCGTCGCGAATGTGTGAGGCGATCAGTGCGCCGGTACCACGGAGCGGCTCGCACACAGCGCGAATCTCGTCGGCAGTTGCGGCAGCCGCCGGGGCGTAATAGGTACCCGTGGAAACCCCGAGTACGCCAGCGTCCAGCGCCTCCTGCACCAGTGACTGCATCCGGGCGGCTTCGGCGGCATTCGCCGGCCGATCCAGTTCGTCCATCGCCACCACGCGCAGCGTCGAATGGCCGACCAGCGCCGCGCTGTTGACTGCGGCCGGCTCGACGGCCAGGTGCGCGAAGTAGTCTTCGAACGAATCGAAGCGGTGCTCGGGGCCGTTGGCGACCAGGTTCAGCGGCGGCACGGCGGTAGCCTCGCCGAGCGGCGCCAGGCTGATGCCGCAGTTGCCGACGATCACCGTGGTCACGCCCTGGCTCGCCTTGGGGGCCATCGACGGATCGGCAAGCAGCAGGCGATCGTCGTGCGTGTGCACGTCGATGAACCCCGGCGCGATCGCCCGACCCCGCAATTCGATCACCTCGTCGGCGTCGGCTGTATCGAGCTGGCCGACGGCGGCGATGCGCCCTTCCTTGACTGCGACGTCGCCGCGGTGGCGAGCGCCGCCGGTGCCGTCGAAGATAATTGCGCTGCGCAGCAGCAGGTCGAACAAGGCCATCGTGATTCACTTTGCCGGTGCGGTTTGATCCGTGTAGTCTGTCCCATTGTG
>JBFINI010000654.1:0-1713 GCA_041611275.1 Burkholderiaceae bacterium | reverse complement strand
GGTCTGGCTGGCGCTGGCCTGGCGCATCGGCGGACGGTTTGGCGACTGGATGGCGCAATCGATGGCGCGCGCACTGCGGTGCCCCAGCGACCCGAACTACATCGGCTCGCAAATGGGCTACCCATACTACCTGCAATGGACTGGGGCGCTCGGCGGGTTTCGCAAGGCAAAGCGGTTCGCGCCTACGTGCCCGATGCTATTCATCTACGGCAAGCGCAAACCGTTCATGTTCCATTCATCGAGCTGGGCCGAAGACGTGGCCTCTGGACCGGGCTGTCAGGTCATCGGCTTCGACACTGGTCACTGGGTAATGATCGGCAAGCCGGCGGAATTCAACCAGGCGTTGGCGACGTGGCTGGCGGCTGGTGATCGCAACGCGCATTGATCGCAGTCAAGGCGCCTCGTGCTCGCCACCTCCGCCCGCAACTGTGCCGAAATCGATCTTCCACGGACTCCACTGCTTCGATGACCCAAAAGGTTCATCTTGCGTCCGGCCGGGTGGCCAAGGCCACGATCAAGTAGCGCGCGCGAGATCGGCGTGCCAGCGCGCGGCCGCGTCGGTGAGCCGCTGCGGCGGCGCTTCGATCATTGGTATCGCTGCGCGACGCACGCGGTCGCGGTCTTTTTCGCTGGTCAGGTATTCGACAGGCGACTTGCCGTCAACGCGGGCCAGGAGCAATGCCGGCAGCAAACTGGCGGCGCGCGCTTCGAGTGCGGCCCGTGGCTCGAAGGTGGCGGCGGCTAAATAGCCGTCGACCAACGCCTCGAACGCCGCGCGCAGCGCTGTCCGTTCGCGCGGCCGCACCAGGCACTTGAGCAGCAGGTGATTCAGGCAGAAGGCGAGGTCGAAGGCTGGATCGCCGTACCACGCGCACTCGGCGTCGAGGAAAACCGGCCCGCGCGGACCGACCAGAATGTTCTTCGGACTGACGTCGCCGTGCACAAGCGCGATTCGTGTGTCTGCCGTGCGCTGGACCAGCGCCTGCAGCGTCGCCGCCAGCGCCGGATGTCTGGCGGCGGTCGCCAGCAGGTAGGGCTCCAGTCGCAATGCGTGAAAGTTGGCGCCGGTGTCGAAGGCGCACGCGAGATCATCGTCGTGGCTGCTGGCCGCATGCAGCTTGCCGAGGACTCGGCCGACCGCAGCGGCAGTCGTCGCTTCGACGTGGCCGTCAAGCAGTTGCTGCTTCCATACCGGATGATGCTCCGGCGCCAGATAGGCCATCGCGAACAGGCCGGCGGATGCGTCGTGCGCCAGCGGCGCTGGCACCGCTTCGGGCACATGGCGGGCCGCGAACTCGATCCACGCCCACTCGGTGGCGTTACGCGACACCGGCGCGTACCACTCAGCGGCGACTTTCAGCTTGGCTAGCGCCCGCTTGACGCAGAGGACTCGGCCGTCGGGCAGATCAACGCGCCAGATGTCGGAGGACACGCCACCGGCCAGCGCCGTCACGCGTGGGCGCTGCTCGCCTTGCAGCCACGCTTGCGCGCGCAGGAACGATTCCAGTTGCGGATCCGGCGTCGCGGTCGACATCGCGTAGCGCTCAGACCGTAGCGCTCAGACCGTAGCGCTCAGACGCGGATCGCCGCCATGCCGGCGAACGGCAACGCGCTTTCTTCCTCGATGCGCAGCAGCTGGTTGTATTTGGCCAGCCGCTCGCCACAGCGCACCGAGCCGATCTTGATCTGGCCGGCTGCGGTGCCGACCGCCAG
>JBFINI010000653.1:0-1725 GCA_041611275.1 Burkholderiaceae bacterium | reverse complement strand
CCCGCACAACCGCACCCGCTTTGCCATCGTCGCCCATCCCGAGCACCACCCGCAGCCGCAGGCGTCCGGCCACGACTGCACCAGCTTGGTCGTGTCGGTGACGAACCGGCCTGGCGCGGTGCACGACATGCTGGTGCCGCTGAAAGTGCACGGCGTGTCGATGACGCGCTTCGAGTCGCGCCCTGCCCGCTCCGGCCAGTGGGAGTACTACTTCTACATCGACATCGCCGGACACCCGGACGAGCCGAAGGTGGCCACGGCACTGGACGAATTGCGCAGCGTGTGCGCGTTCTACAAGCTGCTCGGCACCTATCCCCTCGACACCCATTGAGTCCATGTTCAAGCAACTCGGCCTGATCGGCTGCGGCCTGATGGGCGACTCGTTCGCACTGGCATTGAAGCGTGCCGGGCTGGTTGAGCGGGTCATCGGCTACAGCAAGTCGCCGTCGACGACCGAGCGCGCGAAGAAGCTCGGCGTCATCGACGATACCGCCGAGTCGGCGCTGCTTGCCGTGTCGGGCTCCGACATCGTGTTGATCGCGGTACCCGTGGCCGCCAGCGAGGCGACCTTCAAGGCCATCCGTGACCTGGTCGAACCCGGCGTGTTGTACATGGATGTCGGCTCGACCAAGCGCGACGTGGTCGATGCGGCCCGCCGGGTGCTGAAGGAGCGCGTGCCGTGTTTCGTGCCGGCGCACCCGATTGCCGGCAAGGAAGTCGCCGGCATCGCACACGCCGACGCCGCGCTATACAGTGGCCGACAGGTCATCCTGACGCCGCTCGCCAGCACCGATGCGGCGCTGGTGCAGAAGGCCACCGACGTCTGGAGCGCGATCGGCGCCCAGGTGCTGAAGATGACCCCGGAGAACCACGACGCCGCGTTCGCCGCCGTCAGCCATCTGCCGCATCTGCTCGCGTTTGCCCACTTCAGCGCCGTGGTCAAACAGCCGGCCGGTCAGGACTTCCTGGCTCTGGCGGGGCCGGGGTTCCGCGATTTCACGCGCATCGCTGCCAGCGACCCGGCGGTCTGGCGTGACATCCTGGTGTCCAATCGCGAAGAGATCCTGAAGCAGTCGCTGCGCTTTCGGCACACGCTCGACGCGCTCGAACACGTCATTCGCTCGGGCAACGTCGAGGCGCTCGAAGATTTGCTGCGGCAGGCCTCCGATGCGCGGGGTGGCTGGCAGATGAATGCCGGCAGTGGCAAGGCGCCCGGCGCCCGCTGAAACCGGTGTACCCGATCCCGTTCCTGGACCTGCCGCCGCTGAACGCCGCCAGCGGCAGCGTGCAACTGCCGGGCTCGAAGAGCATCTCCAATCGCGTGCTGCTGCTGGCCGGCCTGGCCGAAGGCACGACGACCATTCATGACCTGCTCGACTCCGACGACACCCGCGTGATGCTGGCCGCGCTCGAGCGGCTCGGCTGCGGCCTTGTGCGCGACGGCGCCATGCTGCACGTGCAGGGTCTGGCCGGCCGCCTCGCGGTGCACGACGCCGATCTGTTCCTCGGCAACGCAGGCACTGCGATGCGGCCGCTGGCCGCCGCACTGGCCGTGCTCAGCAGCACGCAGGGCGGTCGCTTCGAACTGCGCGGCGTACCGCGCATGCACGAGCGGCCAATCGGCGATCTGGTCGATGCGCTGCGCCAACTGGGTTGCCACGTCGACGAACTCGGCAAGCCGGGCTATCCGCCACTGGCGCTGCGGGGTCAGGCTGGCGGTGCGCT
>JBFINI010000652.1:0-1725 GCA_041611275.1 Burkholderiaceae bacterium | reverse complement strand
TGCTGCTCGGCATCTTCCCGCTGGTCGCCAAGAAAGTGCTCGACGCGATCAAGACACGCAAGGTCTACGCCAAGTGGACCGACAAGCGCCCGGCGAAGTACGACTACAACATGGTGGTGATCGGCGCCGGCTCGGCCGGACTGGTCTCCGCCTACATTGCCGCCGCCACCAAGGCCAAGGTCGCACTGATCGAGAAGCACAAGATGGGCGGCGACTGCCTCAATACCGGCTGCGTTCCGAGCAAGGCGATCATCCGCTCGGCCAAGCTGCTGTCGCACATCAAGCGCTCAAAAGAGATCGGCATCGCGCATGCCGAGGCGAAGTTCAGCTTCGCCGACGTGATGGAGCGCGTGGCCCGCGTGGTCAAGACCGTCGAGCCGCACGACTCGGTCGAGCGCTACAGCAAGCTCGGTGTCGAGTGCATCGAAGGCGCGGCGAAGATCACCTCGCCATGGACCGTCGAAGTGCAGACCGCCAACGGCAGGAAGACATTGACCACCAAGAACATCGTGATTGCCGCCGGCGCGCGTCCGTTCGTGCCGCCGATTCCCGGCATCAACGAGGTCGGCTACCTGACCTCCGACAACGTCTGGGACCTGCGCGAGCAGCCCAAGCGGCTGGTGGTGCTCGGCGGCGGACCGATCGGCTGCGAACTGACGCAGACTTTTGCCCGCCTGGGTTCGGAGGTCACGCAGGTCGAGATGCTGCCGCGGATCATGATCCGCGAGGATCCCGAAGTGTCCGAACTGGTGCAGCGCAAGTTCACCGACGAAGGCGTGCGCGTGCTGGTCAACCACAAGGCCAAGCAGTTCCTGGTCGAAAACGGCGAGAAGATCCTCATCGCGGAAAGCGACGGCAAGGACGTGCGCATCCCGTTCGACGCGCTGCTGGTTGCGGTCGGCCGCATCGCCAATACGCAGGGCTACGGGCTGGAAGAACTCGGCATCGGCACCACCAAGGCCCGCACGGTGGAAACCGATGATTACCTGCAGACCATCTACCCCAACATCTTCGCCTGCGGCGACGTCGCCGGGCCGTACCAGTTCACGCACACGGCCGCGCACCAGGCGTGGTTCGCCGCAGTCAACGCGCTGTTCGGCACGTTCCGCCGCTTCAAGGCCGACTACCGCGTGATTCCCTGGGCCACCTTCACCGAGCCCGAAGTGGCACGCGTGGGGCTGAACGAACAGGAAGCGAAAGAGCAGAAGATTGCGCACCAGGTCACCGTCTATGGCATCGACGACCTCGACCGCGCCATCGCCGACGAGGAAGCACATGGCTTCGTCAAGGTGCTGACCAAGCCGGGCACCGACAAGATTCTCGGCGTGACGATCGTCGGTGAGCATGCCGGCGACCTGCTGGCCGAGTATGTACTGGCAATGAAGCACAACCTCGGGCTGAACAAGATCCTCGGCACGATCCACACCTATCCGACGCTGGCCGAGGCCAACAAGTACGTCGCCGGCAACTGGAAACGCTCGACCGTGACCAAGGGCCAATGGGCCTTTCTGACCGCCTTCCAGGCCTGGCGTCGCGGCCAGTACGGGCTCGGCGCGGTCTTTGGCAAGCTCGGCGCGCTGGTCTCCGACAAGCGCAAGGCCTATGCGGCCGAAGCGCACTGATCGGCGTCCGGGGCCACCGCGTGCGGATCGACCATGCCGGCCTCGCTGTCCCGCTGGTTCACCGGCTGGCTGTCGCAGCCGCTGAACACGCCATCACCGATCG
>JBFINI010000651.1:0-1727 GCA_041611275.1 Burkholderiaceae bacterium | reverse complement strand
TCCAGCAGCAGCACGGCCGCGACTCGATCGGCGGCATCACCTCCAGCCGCTGCACCAACGAGGAAACCTATCTGGTGCAGAAGCTGGTGCGCGCCGCCTTCGGCAACAACAACGTCGATACCTGCGCCCGTGTCTGCCATTCGCCGACCGGCTACGGGCTGAAGCAGACGCTCGGCGAATCGGCCGGCACGCAGACCTTCCGTTCGGTCGACCAGGCCGATGTGATCGTCGTGCTCGGCGCCAACCCGACCGAGGGGCACCCGGTGTTCGCCTCGCGCATGAAGCGGCGGCTGCGGCAAGGCGCCAGGCTGATCGTCATCGATCCGCGCCGCATCGATCTGGTCGACGGCACGCACGTGAAAGCCGACTATCACCTGCAACTGGCGCCGGGCAGCAACGTCGCCGTGCTCAACGCGCTGGCGCACGTGATCGTCACCGAGCATCTCGTCGACGAGGCCTTCGTCGCCGCGCGCTGCGAGGACAAGTCGTTCGCGCACTGGCGCGAGTTCGTCGCCCGGCCGGAGAACTCGCCGGAGGCGATGCAGGCGGCCACCGGCGTGCCGGCGCAACGGGTGCGTGGCGCGGCGCGGCTGTACGCCACGGGGGGCAACGCGGCGATCTACTACGGCCTCGGCGTCACCGAGCACGCACAGGGCTCCACCGCGGTGATGTGCATCGCTAACCTCGCCATGGCCACCGGCAACCTCGGCCGCGACGGTGTGGGTGTGAATCCGCTGCGCGGCCAGAACAACGTGCAGGGCTCGTGCGACATGGGCTCGTTTCCGCACGAGCTACCCGGCTACCGGCACGTGTCGGACAGCACGGTGCGCGGCGCCTTCGAGGTCGCCTGGGGTGTCGCGATCCAGCCCGAGCCCGGCCTGCGCATCCCCAACATGTTCGAGGCGGCATTGAGCGGCAGCTTCAAGGGGCTTTATTGCCAGGGCGAGGACCTGGTGCAGTCCGACCCCAACACGCAGCACGTGGCGGCGGCACTCTCCGCAATGGAGTGCATCGTCGTGCAGGACATCTTTCTCAACGAAACCGCCAAGTACGCGCACGTCTTTCTGCCCGGCGCGTCGTTCCTGGAAAAAGACGGCACCTTCACCAACGCCGAGCGGCGCATCTCGCGCGTGCGCAAGCTGATCGAGCCGCTGGCCGGCTACGCCGACTGGGAAGTGACGGTCAAGCTCGCCGAGGCGCTCGGCTACCGGATGCCGTATGCGCATCCGGCCGAGATCATGGCCGAGATCGCCGCCTTGACGCCAACCTTCGCCAGCGTGACCTACGACAAGCTCGACCGCCTCGGCAGCATCCAGTGGCCGTGCAACGAGGCGGCGCCGGACGGCACACCGGTGATGCACGTGAACCAGTTCGTGCGCGGCAAGGGCAGGTTCTTCATCACCCGCTTTGTGCCGAGCGACGAGAAAATCACGCGCCGCTTCCCGCTGCTGCTGACCACCGGCCGCGTGCTGTCGCAGTACAACGTCGGCGCGCAGACACGCCGCACGGAGAACGTGCGCTGGCACCACGAGGACCTGCTCGAGATTCATCCGCACGACGCGGCCGAACGTGGCATCCGCGACGGCGACTGGGTCGGTGTCGAAAGCCGCGCCGGGCAGACGGTGCTGCGCGCCACCGTCACCGAGCGGGTCGCGCCGGGCGTCGTCTACACGACCTTCCACTTCCCCGAAAGCGGCGCCAACGTCATCACCACCGACAGCTCCGAC
>JBFINI010000650.1:0-1730 GCA_041611275.1 Burkholderiaceae bacterium | reverse complement strand
TGGAATACGACGACGTTTCCAACGACCAGCGCAAGGTCATCTACCAGCAGCGCAACGAGATCCTCGAAGCCGATTCGCTCGACGAACAGATCTCCAATCTGCGCCGCAGCACGATGACCGAAATCGTGCACAGCTTCGTGCCTGCGCAAAGCCTCGAGGAACAATGGGATCTCGACGGCCTGGAGACGACGCTGCGCGACGAATGGCAGCTCGAACTGCCTCTCAAGGCGATGGTCGAGGCCAGCGACTCGATCAGCGACGAGGACATCGTCGCCAAGGCCGTGGCCGCCGCCGACGAGGCCTTTGCCGCCAAGCTCGAAATTGTCGGCAAGGAGCAGTTCACGCCTTTCATGCGCATGGTGCTGCTGCAGTCGATCGACAGTCACTGGCGCGAGCATCTGGCCGCGCTGGACTATCTGCGCCAGGGCATTCACCTGCGCGGCTACGCGCAGAAAAACCCGAAGCAGGAATACAAGCGCGAGGCCTTCGAACTCTTCAGCCAGCTGCTCGACGTCGTGAAGATGGAAGTCACGCGGGTGCTGATGACGGTGCGCATCCAGACGCAGGACCAGGCCTCGGAAGCGGCCGAGGCAATCGAGGAGCGGGCCAGCCGCGTGGCCAACGTGACCTACACCCATCCCAACGAGGATGGCTCGGTGTCGCAGGAAAGCGATGTGGCGACCGCGGTCGCCGACGTGCCGCGGGTCGGCCGCAACGAGCCATGTCCTTGCGGCAGCGGCAAGAAGTACAAGTTCTGCCACGGCAGGCTGGCCTGAACACTGCACCGGGCCGGACGCCGGCCTGTGTCGCAGGCCATACACTCGAGTGATCCGACGTCCAGTGCCGTGTCGCCATGCCTGTCAACCTGCAAGCCCCCGCCCCGGATCAGCTTCACGCCGTGCGCGGCCTCGAAATCGGCGTGGCCATGGCCGGCGTGCGCAAGGCCAACCGGCGTGACCTGGTGGTGTTCAAGCTGGCCGAGGGCGCGGCCGTCGCCGGCGTCTTCACGCAGAACCGCTTCTGCGCCGCACCGGTTCAGGTGTGCCGGGAGCACCTGGCCGCGGGCGCCGGCATCCGTGCGCTGCTGATCAATACCGGCAATGCCAACGCCGGCACCGGTGACGACGGCCTGGTGCGTGCACGAACGACCTGCATCGCGCTGGCGCAGCATCTGGACCTGGCGCCCGAGCAGGTGCTGCCTTTCTCCACCGGAGTGATCATGGAAACGCTGCCGGTGGAGCGTATCGTGGCGGGGCTGCCGGCCGCGCTGGCTGACGCGGCACCGGCCAATTGGCTCGCTGCGGCCGAGGGCATCATGACCACCGACACGCTGCCGAAGGCCGCGTCGCGGGAACTGCGCATCGGTGACAAGACCGTCACCGTCACCGGCATTGCCAAGGGCGCCGGGATGATCCGGCCCAACATGGCGACGATGCTCGGCTTCGTCGCCACCGATGCCGTGATCGCGCCGGGGCTGATGCAGGCGCTGGTGCGCGAGGCCGCCGACGTGAGCTTCAACCGCATCACGATCGATGGCGACACCAGCACCAACGATTCATTCGTGCTGATCGCGACGCAGCAGGCCGGCAACGCGCCGATCACCCAGCTCGAGTCAGCGCAAGGCGCAATGCTGCGCGAAGCAGTGTTCGCGGTGTCGCGGCAGCTCGCGCAGGCCATCGTGCGCGATGGCGAGGGCGCCACCAAGTTCATCACGGTGCGCGTCGACGGGG
>JBFINI010000649.1:0-1735 GCA_041611275.1 Burkholderiaceae bacterium | reverse complement strand
GATCGTCCCGAGCCCCATGCCCTTGAACCCGCGCCTGACCCGTTGGCCCGACCAGGTCGTCTGGCTGGTCGGCGCCTCCAGCGGCATCGGCCGCGCCACGGCGGAGCGCCTGCACGACGCGGGCGCGACCGTGGTGGTTTCGGCGCGCAATGCCGCTGCCTTGGCGCAATTCACGCTAGGGCGAGATCGCGCGTGGGCGCTGCCGCTGGATGTGACCGACGCCGCGGCCGTTCGCGATGCGGCGCGCCAGATCGTGACGCGCCACGGTCGCATCGACCTGGTCATGTACTGCGCCGGCTACTACAAGGCCCAGCGCGCCACGGCTTTCGATCTGGGCGAGATGCACAAGCACCAACAGGTCAATCTGACCGGTGCGCTCCACACGCTTGATGCCGTGCTGCCGCTGCTGCTGCGGCAGGCGGCGGCGAGCCGACAGGCGCATGTCAGCCTGGTGGCCAGCGTCGCCGGATACCGCGGTCTGCCCAATGCGCTGGCCTACGGGCCGACCAAGGCCGCGTTGATCAACTTGGCCGAGACGCTGTACCTGGACCTGCATCCCAAGGGCATCGGCGTGTCGGTGGTCAACCCGGGTTTCGTCGAGACTGCGCTGACGGCGGGTAACGAGTTCAAGATGCCGGCCCTCATCACACCCGCCGAAGCGGCGCGCGAGATCGTCGCCGGCTGGGAGGCCGGCCGCTTCGAGATTCACTTTCCAAAGCGCTTCACGCTCTGGCTGAAGGCGCTGCAGTGGCTTGGCGACGGCGCCTACTTCGCGCTCATCCGACGCTCGACGGGCCTATGAGCACGTCCGGTCCGGGGGACGCGCGCGTGATTCGTCTGGTGCAGTTCTTCGAGCAGATGAGTCCGACCGACCTGGCGCGGATCGGCGAGTTCTACGCAGCCGATGCGCGTTTCAAGGATCCATTCAACGATGTGCAAGGCGTGCCGGCAATCACTGCCGTGTTTGCGCACATGTACCGCGCCCTGGAGGCGCCGCGCTTCGTCGTGCACCAAAGCATCAGCGAAGGCGATCAATGTTTTCTCGCCTGGGAAATGCGCTTTCGCTTCAGGCGCTTTGATCGGGCCACGGCGCAATGCGTGCGCGGCGGATCGCACCTGGTCTTCGCCCCTAACGGCCGCGTCGCGCTGCACCGCGACTACTGGGACGCGGCAGAGGAACTCTACGAGAAACTGCCTGCCGTTGGCGCCCTGATGCGCTGGCTCAAGCGTCACGCCAACGGCTGACCGTCGACGTTGGCCATACTGCATTGCGCCTTCTCAGCGCAGCCAGCCCTTGCGGTGGAAGTAGATCAGGGGCATGGCGACCGAGGCCAGCATCAGCGCGATCGCGAACGGGTAGCCGTAGGCCCATTCGAGCTCGGGCATGAATCTGAAGTTCATGCCGTACAAGCTGGCGATCATTGTCGGCGGCAGCAGCGCCACGCTGGCCACCGAGAAGATCTTGATGATCTTGTTCTGGTTGATATTGATGAAGCCGACCGTGGCGTCCAGCAGGAAGTTGATCTTGTCGAACAGGAACGCGGTGTGGCTGTCCAGCGAGTCGATGTCGCGCAGGATCTGCCGCGCTTCTTCGAATTGCTCGGCGTTGAGCATGCGGCTGCGCATCATGAAACTCACCGCACGCCGCGTGTCCATCACGTTGCGTCGGATGCGGCCATTCAGATCTTCCTCCTTGGCGATCGCGGACAGCGCTGCGCCGGCCGACTGGTCGTCG
>JBFINI010000648.1:0-1742 GCA_041611275.1 Burkholderiaceae bacterium | reverse complement strand
CCTGCACCTTGCGCCAGTGCTTGTACCAGGGCAGGCACTTGTCGATCGGCACCGCCAGCAGCTTCGAGTCGCCGCCGCCCTCGTCGCGCATCTGCAGCACGCCCAGCGGCCGGCAGCGCACGACCACACCGGCCTGCAGCGCAAACGGCGTGATCACCAGCACGTCGACCGGATCGCCATCGTCGGCGATCGTATGCGGGACGTAGCCGTAATTGCACGGGTAGTGCATCGCCGTGCCGATGAAACGGTCGACGAAAAGCGCGCCCGATTCCTTGTCGACCTCGTACTTGATCGGATCGGCGTTCATCGGGATTTCGATGACCACGTTGAAATCATCGGGCAGCGCGTGCCCGGGCGGTACTCGGTCAAGGCTCATGACTTGTTCTCTCCTGGTCCGGCCGAGTTTAAGGGAGGCCGAATTGAGCCTGACTGGCAGCGCGCCGATAATGGGGCCACCACGAAGGAGCGAGGAGCGCAACCATGGACGGCGGCTGGCGGGCCACCGAAGGCACGCATCAGTTCATCGGCAATCGCTGGGCCGCAGCAGCCGGCGGCGAGTCACTGGACGTCATCGACCCGTCGACCGGCCAGCCGTTTGCCCGCATCGCGCGCGGCACGGCCGCTGACATCGATGCCGCGCTGCGCGCCGCGCGCCGCGCCTATGGCGAGGCCGGCGAAGGTCCCTGGGGTCGGCGCAGCGCTGCGGAGCGCGGCCGGCTGCTGGCACGTCTGTCACAACGGGTGCTCGAACATGCCGACGAACTGGCGCGACTTGAGTCGCGCAGCACCGGCAAACCCCTGAAGCAGGGTCTTGCCGACGCGCAGGCGCTGGCCCGTTACTTCGAGTACTACGCAGGCGCCGCCGACAAGCTGCACGGCGAGACGATTCCTTACAGCGACGGCATGACCGTGCTGACGCTGCGCGAGCCGCACGGTGTCACCGGCCACATCATCCCTTGGAACTATCCGCTGCAGATCTTCGGTCGCAGCGTCGGCGCCGCGCTGGCTACCGGTAACGCCTGTGTGGTCAAGCCGGCCGAGGATGCCTGTCTTTCAATTTTGCGCGTAGCCGAGCTGGCGGCCGACGCGGCCTTTCCCGACGGCGCGCTGAACATCGTCACCGGCCTGGGACACGAGGCGGGCGCGGCGTTGGCCGCGCATGCCGGCGTCGATCACATATCGTTCACCGGCTCACCGCTTGCCGGAACGAAGGTAGCGCAGGCGGCGGCCGCGCATCACTGCCCGGTGACGCTGGAACTCGGCGGCAAGTCGCCTCAGATCGTCTTTGCCGACGCTGATCTCGACGCGGTGGTTCCGGTGGTGGTCAACGCGATCGTGCAGAACGCCGGCCAGACCTGCTCGGCCGGCAGCCGGCTGCTGGTCGAGCGGCCGGTCTACGAAGAACTGGTCGGCCGCGACGGCGCGGCGATGCGCAACCTGAAGGTCGGTCCGGCGCTCGATGATCTCGATCTCGGCCCGCTGATCCAGCGCTCGCAGCTGCAGCGCGTCTGGGATCACCTGTCGCTGGCGCAAACCGACGGCATCGAAGTCGCGGCGCAGGGCGAAGTGCTCGACACCGCGCCCGAGGGCGGCTTCTACCAGGCGCCGACCCTGCTCCGCGATGTGCCGCCGGCGCACCGAATCGCCCAGGAAGAGATCTTCGGCCCGGTGCTGGCGGCGCTGCCGTTCGACGGCGAAGAAGAGGCACTGCGCATCGCCAACGGCACCGCGTTCGGCCTGGT
>JBFINI010000647.1:0-1755 GCA_041611275.1 Burkholderiaceae bacterium | reverse complement strand
GCTCGCCGCGGAAAAGCAGATTGACGCGCGCCCTTTGGGCGGAGCGGGAACAGGCGAGCGCAACTGCTTGCGCTCGTCCCCGCGCAGCCGGCAGCGCCAGCATGCGCTGCCGTGGAACGGCCGCCCGGCCGCCCGAAGGCGGCCGATCCGACTTATCTCGCCGAGGGTGCACGTGCGACGCGAAGCGTCGCGTACACCCGAGGCGCTAGACATAGGCATCATCGCCACCCTTGCCGCCGAGCTGGATCTGGCCTTCGTCGGCCAGGCGGCGCACGACCTTCAGGATCTCGCGCTGCTCAGCCTCGACTTCCGATACGCGCACGGGCCCCTTGGCTTCGAGGTCTTCGCGCAGCATTTCGGCGGCACGGCTCGACATGTTCTTGAACACCTTGTCGCGCATGGTCTGGTCGGCGCCCTTCAGGGCGATGATCAGGCTCTCGCTCTGCACCTCGCGCAGCAGCGCCTGCACCGCGCGGTCGTCGAGGTTGTGCAGATCGTCGAAGGTGAACATCTGGTCGGAGATCTTCTGCGCCAGATCGGGGTCGTACTCCCGGATTGCGTCGACCGCCGCCGTTTCGAGCGCGGCACCGAGGAAGTTCAGCAGCTCGGCGGTGGTCTTGGAGCCGCCGAGCGAAGTCTTCTTGACTTTCTCGCCGCCGGCCAGCAGGCGCGACAGCACCTCGTTCAGCTCCTGCAGCGCCTGCGGCTGGATGCCGTCGAGCGTGGCCACGCGCAGCAGCACGTCGTTGCGCAGTCGATCAGGCAGGGTCTTCAGCACCTCGCCGGCCTGGTCGCGTTCGAGGTGAACGAGGATCGAGGCGATCACCTGCGGATGCTCGGCGCCGAGTAGGTCGGCCACCGCCGCAGGGTCCATCCATTTCAGGCTTTCGATGCTCGATATTTCAGCGCCATGCAGGATTCGATCGATCACCATGCCGGCCTTGTGCTCGCCCAGCGCCCGCCGCAGCACGCCGCTGACGAAGGTGCCGGTGTCGCCGACCAGCGAGATCTGCTCGTCGCGCACCTTGTTGAAGCTGTCGATCACCGCTTCGACCTTCTCGCGCGGCACCGTCTTCATCTGCGCCATCGTCTGGCCGATCTTCTGCACGTCCTTCGGGCCGAGGAATTTCAGCACTTCGGCGGCTTGCTCTTCGCCCACCGCCATCAGCAGGATGGCGGCCTGTTCGAGTCCGGCGTCGTCCATTCTTCACTCCACGCGCGATATGCGCGCAGGCTGCGCCTGCGCACGTGCATCGCGCGTGCTCGAATGCCGCGCCGGGCTTGGGGCGGCCCGGCGCCCGGCGCGAAGGAAGGTGTAACGAAGGGGCAGCGACATCGCGCGTCGAGTGGCTAGGCGGTCTTGCCGCCTTCGGCGGCGACCCATGATTTGACGACGTTGGCCACGCTGGCCGGATCGTTGCGGGCCAGCTGGCGCACCTGATCGACCGGCGACAGCGCAGTCTCGCTGCGTTCGGCGGGCAGCGCCGGCGCCGCCTGCGCGGTCGACGGCAACGCGACCTTCGGCGGGTCGCCCATCGATTTGAGCGCCGGTCGAACGACGCCGAAGACGACGATCATCGTCAGCAGCAGGAACAGCATTGCCTTGCCGACTTCCTTGCCCAGGGCCATCGTGTCAGGCTGCTTCCACAGCGGCGTCGGCTCGGCGGCGCCGAACTCCGGCTGGCTGAAGGCGGCGTTGACGACGTTCAGTGAGTCGCCGCGCTGGTTGTTGAAACCCATCGCGTCGCGGGCCAG
>JBFINI010000646.1:0-1755 GCA_041611275.1 Burkholderiaceae bacterium | reverse complement strand
CTCCGTCGGCGGCACGCCGCGCTTCATCACGCGCGCGCAGGGCCCCTACTTTTGGGACGCCGAGGATCGCCGCTACATCGATTACATCGGCTCCTGGGGGCCGATGATCGCCGGGCATGCGCATCCCGAGGTCGTGCGCGCGGTCCAGGAAGCCGCCGCGCAGGGTCTGTCGTATGGCGCACCGACCGAGGCCGAGGTCGTAATGGCCGAGGAACTTGTGCGACTGGTGCCGTCGATGGAACAGGTCCGCCTGGTCTCATCGGGCACCGAGGCAGCAATGAGCGCGATTCGCCTGGCGCGCGGCGCCGCTGGAGGCGGCAAGGGGCGGCGCAAACTGATCAAGTTCGAGGGCTGCTATCACGGCCACGCGGACAGCCTGCTGGTCAAGGCGGGCTCGGGGCTGCTGACTTTCGGCAATCCCAGTTCGGCCGGCGTGCCGGCAGAAATCACCCAGCACACGCTGGTGCTCGATTACAACGACAGCCAGGGCCTGCATGAGGCGTTCAAGCAGCACGGCGACGACATCGCCTGCGTGATGGTCGAGCCGGTGGCCGGCAACATGAACCTGGTGCGCGCCGCGCCCGAGTTTCTGCAGACGATGCGCGCGCTGTGCACGAAGCACGGTGCGCTGCTGGCCTTCGACGAGGTGATGACGGGTTTCCGGGTGGCGCTGGGCGGCGCGCAGGCGCTGTATGACATCACGCCGGACATTACGGTGCTCGGCAAGGTGATCGGCGGTGGCATGCCGGTGGCGGCCTTCGGCGGTCGCGCCGAAATCATGAAGTACCTGGCACCGATGGGCGCGGTTTATCAGGCCGGAACACTTTCCGGCAATCCGGTCGCGGTGGCCTGCGGCTTGGCGACGCTGAAGTTGATTCAGGCGCCGGGCTTTTACGACCGTCTTGGCGCGAACACGCAGGCGCTGGTCGAAGGCTTGGTCGGCGCTGCGCGCGAAAGTGGCGTGCTTTTTTCCGGCGACCACGTTGGCGGCATGTTCGGCATCTATTTCGCCGACCGGGCACCGGCCACCTATGGCGATGTGATGACCGCCGACAAGGATCGCTTCAACGTGTTTTTCCACGCGATGCTTGAGGCCGGCGTGTATCTGGCACCGTCGGCGTACGAGGCGGGATTCGTGTCGGCGGCGCACGACGAGTCGGTGATCGCCGAAACGGTTGCCGCGGCGCGGTCGGCTTTTTCCTCTTTGGGCTGAAGGAACTCGGCGCCGCGAACGCGGCCGAAGTAACGATGCGTCGTCTCGTCGGTTTCTTGCTGGCGGTAGCTCTTCTTGCGCTCTCGAATGCGGGTGCGCAGCCGGTGCGCGTCGACAGCGCCGAAGCAGAACTGATCGCCGCCACCGACGCGATCGTTCCCGGTCAGCCGCTATCGGTCGGCCTGCGCCTGAAGCACGACCCGCATTGGCACACCTACTGGCAGGTCCCGGGCGACTCCGGGTTGCCGACGACGATCCAGTGGCAGCTGCCGCCGGGATTCGCCGCCGGGCCGATCGAATGGCCGGTACCGAAGCGCTTGCCGGTCGGGCCGCTGATGAACTTCGGCTACGAAGACGAACTGCTGCTGCCAGTGCGTCTCGATGTTCCGGCGCAGCTGGCTGCCGGGCAGACGGTGAAACTGGCGGCGCGAGCTGACTGGCTGATCTGCAAAGACGTGTGTATTCCCGGTGGCGCCGATCTGCAGCTCGCCTTGCCGGTGCGGAGCGAGGCGGGGCCGTCGCGACACGCGGCGCTGTTTGCG
>JBFINI010000645.1:0-1757 GCA_041611275.1 Burkholderiaceae bacterium | reverse complement strand
TGCCTGGCGCGTTCCGGCTCGGCAACGGTGCAGCCGTCCACCCTGCTGCGTGCGCCGTCGGAAGGGCGGGCCAGTTACGTCGTCAACTGGACGGTGACCAACAGCGGCCAGGCCTTCACGCTGACGGCAACGCCATGCGCCACCGCGGGCACTTGCCCGGCCGGCGGCGAGACGAGCTTCCGCGATCAGAAGTGTGGCGCACTCACCCTCACACAAACGGGTCTGCGCGGTTTTTCGTCCTCTGACCCCACCGTAACCCTCGCCGATTGCTGGCAGCGCTGAATTAGCGCTGAGACCGGGTCAGGATCCGGCTCCAATGCGGCCGCGGCAGCCGGTATGCTTGCCGCCATGAGCACCTCGCCCGACCCCACCCCCACTGAAATCACGCTGCACGCCACATCGCGCGTGCTCGAGATTGCCTTCGACGACGGCCAGGTCTTCAAACTGCCGTTCGAGTTCCTGCGCGTGTACTCGCCGTCGGCCGAGGTGCGTGGCCACGGCCCTGGTGAAGAAACGCTGCAACTGGGCAAGCGCGATGTGACGATCACCCAGCTCGATCCGGTCGGCAACTATGCGGTGCAGCCGCTGTTTTCCGACGGGCATCAGAGCGGCATCTATTCGTGGCCGTATCTGTATGCGCTGGGCGTGAACCAGGAAGCGCTCTGGGCCGAGTACCTGGGCAAACTCGATGCCGCCGGCGGCAGCCGCGACCCGGCCGACCCGCGCAACTCGGCCATCATGGCTCCGGAGATGCCGGCGCAGGGCCGCCACCACTGATCTGCCCGCGCTGCTGCCGGCGCCACCGCTATAGTCCGGCGCCATGAGCGGAGACAACAAGACGCACTTCGGCTACCAGAGCGTCGACGAGCGCGAAAAAGCCGATCGCGTCGCCGGCGTGTTCGATTCGGTCGCCACCAAGTACGACCTGATGAACGACCTGATGTCGGCCGGGATGCACCGGCTGTGGAAGGCGTTCACGGTGCGCCAGGCCGATGTGCGGCCGGGCATGAAAGTGCTCGACATCGCCGGCGGCACCGGTGATCTGGCACGCGCCTTCGCCGAGCGCGCTGGCGATTCCGGCGTGGTCGTGCTCAGCGACATCAACGCGGCGATGCTGCGCGCCGGGCGCGACAAGCTGCTCGACAAAGGGCGCATGCTGCCGCTGGTGCAATGTGATGCCGAGCACCTGCCGTTCATCGACAACACCTTCGACGTGGTTTCGGTCGCTTTCGGTCTGCGCAACATGACGCACAAGGACGCGGCGCTGGCCGAGATGCGCCGCGTGACGCGTCCGGGCGGCAAGGTGCTGATACTGGAGTTTTCCCGAGTGTGGGCGCCGCTGGCGCCGCTATACGATGCGTTCTCCTTTTCCGTGCTGCCCTGGCTTGGAGGAAAGGTGGCGGGTGACAGCGAAAGCTACCGCTATCTGGCCGAGTCCATTCGCATGCACCCGCCGCAGGAAGAGCTTGGCCGGCTGATGGAACAAGCAGGACTCGAGCAGGTCGAATGGTTCAACCTGACGGCAGGTGTCTGTGCGCTGCACGTGGGGCGCAAATCGTAGAAGTACGCGTGGAACCTCGGAGACTTTGATGAACAAATGGCTGGCCGGTCTGGCGATCGGCATCCTGGCAGCGACCTTCTCGTTCGACGCTGAGGCGCAGCGACGTCTCGGCGGCGGTTTCAGTTTCGGCAAGCCGTCGAAAAACCTGCAGCAGCGGCAGGCGCAGCCGCCGCAGCAAGCACCGCAGCAGGCGGCG
>JBFINI010000644.1:0-1758 GCA_041611275.1 Burkholderiaceae bacterium | reverse complement strand
TTGTTCAGGCGTCTTGCCGAAAACGTTCCTCAGCGCTTGCAGACTGTTTTCGGAAGCAACCGGAACGGACGGCAGCTTATGAAATTTGACGGCTGCCGAGCGACGGCGACACAAGATTGCGCGCTTCCGACGCAGCCAATTGGTCGCGGCTCTGTCTTCTTCAGCGGCAAGTGTCGGCGGCGTTCCGCTCGCCCTGATACCTGAATACCGCGACGAATTCGGCAAACGCCCGATCGCCAGGCAGACGAGTTATTTGATGACGATATCGTCAATGTCGGCAACGGGTCGAACCCGGGCTTTCGGACGGTCAGCACCTCGACCGGGGATTCCTGCGCAGACAATTGGGACCCGCTCTGCACTGAGTGGCGAGGCTCACTTGGCCGCCCATGAATCCTTCAACGACACTGCCAGATTGAACACCGGCCGCTCGCCCGTGTGATCCTTCCGGTCCGCCACGAAGTAGCCGGTGCGCTCGAACTGGTACTTGTCGTCCGGCTGCGCGCTGGCCAGTGATGCCTCGACGAAGCTCTTCAGCACCGTCTTGCTGTCGGCGTTCAGCAGGTCGAGGAAGTTGCGCTCGCTGGCGTCGGGCTGCGCCTCGGTGAACAGGCGGTCATAAAGGCGCACTTCGGCGGCTACCGCGGCGTGCACCGGCAGCCAGTGGATGGCGGTCTTGGTCTTGACGGTGTTCTGGCCGGGCGAGCCGCTGCGCGTCTCGGGCAGGTATTCGGCGTGCACGGCGGTGATGTTGCCGGCCTTGTCCTTCTCTACGCTGGTCGCCCTCACCACGTAGGCGAAGCGCAGCCGCACCGGGTTGCCGGGCGCGCCGTCCTTGCCGAGCGCGAGGCGGAAATAGTCGGCCGGGGCGTTCTCCATGAAATCGTCGGCCTCGATCCACAGTTCGCGTGCGAACGGGACCGTGCGCGTGCCCATTTCGGGCTTCTGCGGGTGCACGGGCAGCGTGCAGTCCTCGTGCTTGTCGGCCGGATAGTTGTCGAGGACCAGCCGGATCGGCTTCAGCACTGCGGTGGCGCGCGGCGCGCGGGCATCGAGGTCGTCGCGCAGCGCCTGCTCCAGCGTCGCGTAGTCGATCCACTGCAGGCTCTTGCTGACGCCGATGCGCTCCATGAACAACTGGATCGCCTGCGGCGTGTAGCCGCGCCGGCGCAGGCCGACCAGGGTGGGCAGGCGCGGATCGTCCCAACCGTCGACGTGCTTCTCGTCGACAAGCTGGATCAGCTTGCGCTTGCTCATCACCACGTAGCTCAGGTTAAGGCGGTTGAACTCGTACTGGTGCGGCAGCAGGAACGGGTTGGGCCTGCGCTCGTCGAGCGCGTGCTGCAGCAGCGGCGTGAAGTTCTCCGGGTGCGACAGCAGCAACTTGAAGAACTCGTCGGCGTCGTTCACCGCCAGGTCCGGGTTCTGGGCCCAGGACGCGAACATCGTCTCGACGCGCCGCTCCCAGCGCGAGTGGCCAAGCTTGTCGGGCTGTTTCTCGGCCACGTTGCGGCAATGCAGGGCGAACTGGCGCCTGGCCTCCACACCTTCACTTTCGATCTTCTGCACGAGCGCGATCACCGCCTCGAACTGCGGCCTTCGCAGCACCGGCACGATGCGCTCGAGCGTCCAGTCGTAGAACGGCCGCTGGTCCTCGAACTCCAGCGTGCAGATCGAGTGGGTGATGTTCTCCAGCGCATCCTCGATCGGGTGCGCGTAGGCGTACATCGGGTAGACCTTCCACGCGTCGCCGGTCATGTG
>JBFINI010000643.1:0-1760 GCA_041611275.1 Burkholderiaceae bacterium | reverse complement strand
GCTCGTAGAGCTGCGGTATCGAACCGGCGAAGATCGAGTCGGAGCCTGGATTCGCCATGATCATTGCCTCCGTGAGGTTTACTCCAGATGCGCCGGCCCGAAACTCGCCGGCAGCAACTCGCCAAGCGTGAAGCGGCCGCGCTGGCTGGTCATGTCGCTAACGACCACCGGCGCCGCATCATCGGCGAATTCACGCAGTTTCTGCCGGCATCCGCCACAGGGCGTGACCAGCCTCGGCCCTTCGCCGACGACGGCGGCCGCGGTGATGCGCCGCCCGCCGGCGAGCACCAGGTGGCCGAGCGCGACCGCTTCGGCGCACAGACCCTGCGGATAGGCCGCATTCTCGATGTTGCAGCCGGCGTGGATGCGGCCCTGCTCGTCCATCAGCGCGGCGCCGACCGCGAAGTTCGAATACGGCGCATGGGCGTATCCGCGAGCCGCACGCGCCGCATCGAGCAGGTCTTCGAAGTCCATTCAACGCTCCTTCACGTACGCCACACCGAGCGCCTTGGGCGCATAGGCCTGACCGATGAAGCCGGCCAGCAGCACCACCGTCAGCACGTAGGGTAGCGCCTGGATCGCCTGCACCGGCACCGCGCCGCCACCGAGCACGGCCGGCAGTGCGGCCCCCTGCAGGCGGATGGCCACGGCGTCGAGAAATCCGAAAAGCAGGCAGGCGAAGAAGGCGCCGACCGGATGCCACTTGCCGAAGATCATCGCCGCCAGCGCCATGTAGCCGCGGCCGGCGGTCATGTGCGGAATGAACTGCGGGTTTTGAGCCAGCACCAGATAACACCCGGCCAGCGCACAGAGCGCGCCGTTGCCGGCCAGCGCCAGGTAGCGCAGGCCGAGCACCGAGACCCCCGCCGCGTCGACCATCGCCGGGTTCTCGCCAGCGGCGCGCAGGCGCAGGCCCAGGCGCGTGCGGTAGAGAAGCCACCAGACCACGCCGACCAGCCCGATCGCGCCATAGACCAGCGGCCCATGGCCGAGCAAGCCGATGCCGACGACGGGGCCGAGCAGCGGTACGTCGCGCAGCGCGTCGGCCGCACCGACGAACCACTGACCCAGGCGTACCGCATCGGGCAGCGGCGGTGTCTGTCCGCCCTGCCGAAACCAGGCCATGCCGAGCACCACCGTCAGCCCGGCGGCGGTCATCGTGATGGCCATGCCCATCACCACCTGGTCGCCGCGATGGCTGACGCAGGCGAATCCGTGCAGCATCGATAGCGCCAGTCCGATCGCGATGGCCGCTGCGATCGCCAGCAGCAGCGACCCGGACACGGCCGCCACGCTGGCGGCGGTGAAGGCCGTGGCCAGCATCTTGCCCTCCAGCCCCAGATCGATGACACCGGCGCGCTCGCTCAGCGTGGCGGCCAGCGCACACAGGATCAACGGCGTGGCCACGCGCAGGGTCGACGCGAGCAGCGTGCCGATCAGCAGTTCATCCACGCGCTGCCTCCACGGCCGGTGCGCGCTGCAGCCATTGATAGGCGCGTGCCAGCCACGGCGCCGCCACCTGCGACATCGCACCGGCAAAGAGCACGATCAGCCCCTGCAAGGTGAAGACCATGTCGCGGCTGAAGCCCTGGATCTCGAAGGCCAGTTCGGCCCCGCCCTGGTACAGCGCGCCGAACAGCAGTGCGGCAAGCACGATGCCCAGCGGATGGTTGCGCCCGATCAGGGACACCGCAATGCCGGCGAAACCGGCGCCGGCGACGAAGTCGGCCATCAGACGGTTGTGCACGCCGGCGATCTCG
>JBFINI010000642.1:0-1762 GCA_041611275.1 Burkholderiaceae bacterium | reverse complement strand
GGCTGCCGGCCGGCGCGGTCTTCCCGTCGATCCAAAACGCAAGGACCCCATGACCACCGCGATGAAGTTCGGCATCGGCCAGGCGATCACGCGCCGCGAAGACGACCGGCTGCTCACCGGTCAGGGCCGTTTTGTCGACGATCTGGGCGAGGCCGGCGATCTGCATCTCGTATTCGTGCGCTCGCCCTACGCGCACGCGCGTATCGGCACGATCGACAGCGCCGAGGCGCGGGCAGGCGCCGGTGTGGTTGCGGTGCTGACCGGCGCCGATCTGCAGGCCGAGAAGATCGGCAGCTTTCCGCCCAACCCGGCGCTCAAGAATGCGCTGGGCAAGCCGATGAGCACGCCGCCGTTCTATCCGCTGGCCACCGATACCGTCCGATTCGTCGGCCAGCCGGTGGCAGCCGTCGTCGCCGATTCGCGCGCGGCGGCTGAGCAGGCCGCGGCCATGGTGATGATCGACTTCGAGCCGCTCGACGCGGTCGCGTCGCTGCCGGCCGCGCTGGCCGACGGCGCGCCGCAGTTATGGCCCGAAGCGCCGGGCAATGTCGCTGCCGTCGCGAAGTTCGGCGATGCCGCCGCCTGCGACGCCGCTTTTGCCCAAGCGAAACATGTCACGAAGCTGTCGCTGCACAACCAGCGCCTGGCGCCGGTGACGATCGAGCCGCGCGGCGCTCGTGCGACGTTCGATCCGTCCAGCAGCCGCTTGACGCTGCAGGCGAGTTCGCAGAACCCGTCGGGCATGCAGAAGTCGCTGGCGGCGATCCTCGGCCTGCCGGAAGCGCAGGTCCGCGTCACCGTCGGCGATGTCGGCGGCGGCTTCGGCATGAAGACGCTGCTGCATCCCGAGGACGTCGTCTGCGCCCATACCGCGCGCAAGTTGGGTCGACCGGTGCGCTGGCGGGCCACGCGCATCGAGGAGTTCCAGGCCGCGAGCCACGGCCGCGACCAGTTCGCCGAGGCTGAACTCGCCTTCGATGCCGACGGCCGCATTCTCGGCCTGCGCGTCGCCATCACCGGCAACATCGGCGCCTATGGCCACGGGCCGGCGGCAATCATCAACACGATGGTCGGGCCGAAGGTGATCACCGGCGTGTATCACGTGCCCACGCTCGACCTGCGCGCCCGCGCAGTGATCACGCACACCAATCTGGTCGGCGCCTACCGCGGCGCCGGCCGCCCGGAAGCAATCTTCCTGATCGAGCGGCTGATGGACTGCGCCGCCGCGGAGATGAAGATCGATCCGGCCGAACTGCGCCGGCGCAACCTGATCCGGCCGGAGTCGATGCCCTATCGCACGCCGATGGGCGAGACCTTCGACAGCGGCAATTTCCCGCACATGCTCGATCGCGTGCTGAAGGCGTCCGACTGGACCGGCTACGCGGCGCGCCTCAAGGACTCGGCCGCGCGCGGCCGGCTGCGCGGCCGCGCCGTGTCGACCTTCCTCGAATGGACCGGCGTGGTGCACGAGGAAACGGTGCGCCTGCAGGTCGAGGCCGATGGCCGCGTGCGCGTGTTCACGGCGATGCAGGCGATGGGCCAGGGCATCGAGACGAGCTACCTGCAGATCCTCGCCGAGACACTGCAGATCGACGCCGAGCGCATCGAGATCGTCCAGGGCGACAGCGATGTGGCCGTCGGCATCGGCAGCATGGGCAGCCGCTCGCTGTACATCGGCGGCTCGGCCATGCTGACCGCGTCGAACCAGGCCATCGACGAAGGTCGCAAGCTCGCCGCCGATGCGCTCGAAGCGCCGGCCGCC
>JBFINI010000641.1:0-1775 GCA_041611275.1 Burkholderiaceae bacterium | reverse complement strand
GACGAGCTGCGCGCCAACCGGTTGATCCGCCAGGAATGGCTAGAAGTATGACGGGGCGACGGAGATAAGAACGATGAAGGTCTACTTCGAGCGGCGCGGCGAAGTTGCGGTGCTGCAGACCGACAACCCGCCGGTCAATGGCCTGAACCTGGCGATGCGGCGCGGTCTGGCGGCCGGCCTGCAGCGCGCGCGCAACGACCCGAAAGTACGGGTGGTGGTGATCACCGGCACCGACAGGATCTTTTCCGGCGGTGCCGACATTCGCGAATTCAACACGCCGGCGGCGCTGGCCGAGCCCAATCTCAGGCAGGTGATCGATTCGGTCGAATCGAGCAACAAGCCGGTCATCGCGGCCCTGAACGGCGTGTGCATGGGCGGCGGGCTGGAGCTTTCGCTGGCTTGCCACTATCGGCTGGCCACGCCGAACGCGACCATGGGCTTGCCGGAAGTGAAACTGGGCCTGCTGCCCGGCGCCGGCGGCACGCAGCGCCTGCCGCGCGCCGTCGGCGCCGAACTGGCGCTGCAGATGATCGTTTCCGGCGAACCAATCGGCGCCGACGCGGCCCTGAAGTCCGGGCTGGTTGATCGCATCGTGCCGGCCGACACCTTCCAGGGGGTGCTGGACTTTGCGCAGGAGCTGAGCGGCCGGCGCACACATCCGCGGCTGCGTGCCGGCCTGGCGCTACTGCCGGCCGGCATCGAAGCCGACGAGTTTTTCCACCAGGCGCGCGACCGCGTTGCGCGTCAGGCGCGTGGCCTGCTGGCGCCAATGAAGTGTGTCGATGCGATCGAAGCGGCCGTGCTGCGGCCTTTCGAAGAAGGCGTGCAGATCGAGCGGGCAATGTTCGTCGAACTGGTGGGCTCCGAGCAGTCGAAGGCGCTGCGCCATGCGTTCTTCGCTGAGCGTGCTGCGGCGAAGGTCGCCGATATTGCGGAGAACACGCCGACGCGGCCGATCACGAACGCGGCGGTGATCGGCTTTGGCACCATGGGCGGCGGCATCGCGATGAGCTTCGCCAACGCCGGCATTGCCGTCACGGTGCTCGAAACGTCGCAACCTGCGCTCGACAAAGGCATGGACATCTGTCGTGCCAACTGGCAGGCGAGCGCCGCCAAAGGCCGGCTGACGCAGGCCCAGGTCGATGAGCGGCTGGCGCTGCTGCGGCCGACGCTGAAGGACACCGATCTGGCTGCCGCCGATATCGTCATCGAAGCGGTGTTCGAGGACTTGGCCGTCAAGCAGAAGGTGTTCACCCGGCTCGACCGCGTCGCCCGGCCTGGCGCGATCCTCGCCACCAACACGTCGACGCTCGATGTGAACCAGATCGCGGCAGCGACGCGGCGCCCGGCCGACGTGCTCGGCATGCATTTCTTCAGCCCCGCCAACGTGATGCGACTGCTCGAGGTCGTGCGCGGCGCGGCCACCGCGCCGGATGTGCTGGCCACGGTGATGAAGCTGGCCCGCCGGATCAAGAAGGCGGCCGTGGTTGCCGCTGTTTGCGACGGCTTCATCGGCAACCGGATGCTCGAGCACTATGTGCGCCAGGCGCTGTTCCTGCTCGAGGAGGGCGCCAGTCCGCAAAGAATCGACAAGGCGCTGACCGATTTCGGCATGGCGATGGGCATCTTCGCGGTCAGTGATCTGGCGGGCCTCGATATCGGCTACGCGATCCGCCAGCGCCGCTACATTGAAAAGCCGCAGCTGCGCTATCCGCGCATCGCCGATCGAGTGGTCGAACTCGGTCGCCTGGGACAGAAAACAGGCAAGGGCTGGT
>JBFINI010000640.1:0-1783 GCA_041611275.1 Burkholderiaceae bacterium | reverse complement strand
GGCGACGAGCTCGACAGCCCGCGCGGCCGCATCTATCTGATCAAGCAGGTCCTCGAAGGGCGCGCGCCGACCGAGAAGACTCAGCTGCATCTGGACCGCTGCCTGACCTGCCGCAACTGCGAGACCACCTGTCCGTCGGGCGTGATGTACGGGCGGCTGGTCGACATCGGCCGCAAGGTCGTCGACGAACAGGTGCCACGCTCGCTCGGCGCGCGCATCGTCCGCACCGCGCTGAAGGAAGGCCTGACCAGCCCGGTGTTCGGCCCGGCGATGAAACTCGGCCAGCTGGCGCGGCCGCTGCTGCCCGGATCATTGCGCAGCAAGGTGCCGGCGGCACAGCCGGCGGGCCGCACGCCGCAGCGCTCGCACCCGCGAAAGATGCTGCTTCTGGCCGGCTGCGTGCAACCGGCGATGCTGCCCAACATCAACGCCGCCACCGCGCGCGTGTTCGACGCGCTCGGCATCGAACTCATCACGCCACCGGCGGCCCGCTGCTGTGGCGCGATCCGTTATCACCTGAACGACCACGACGGCGGCCTCAGGGACGCCCGCGCCAACATCGACGCCTGGTGGCCACATATCGAAGCAGGCATCGAGGCGATCGTGATGAACGCCAGCGGCTGCGGCGCGCAGGTCAAGGAATTCGGCCACCTGCTGCGCCACGACCCGGCCTACGCGGACCGTGCACAGAAGGTCAGCGAACTGACGAAAGACGTGGCCGAAGTGCTGCCGGCGATGCATGCTGAAATCAAGGCGAAGCTCAAGCGAACGGCCAATGGCGCACGCGTCGTGTTCCATCCACCTTGCACGCTGCAGCACGGCCTGCAGATCCGCGGCGAGGTCGAGCAGTTGCTCGGCGGGCTCGGCGCCGAAGTGCTGCCGGCGGAAGAGTCGCACTTCTGCTGCGGCTCGGCCGGCACTTATTCGGTACTGCAGGCGAAACTCGCTTATCAGCTGCGCGATCGCCGGCTCGAACATCTGCTGGCGCCGGGACCCGACGTGATCCTGTCGGCCAACATCGGCTGCATCACCCATCTGCAGAGCGGCACTGAAAAACAGGTCGCGCACTGGATCGAGTGGCTCGATGCGCGGCTGAACGGGGCCGCGCAGTAGCCGATCGCCATGGCCATCCTGCATGCGCTGGCCACGCTGCTCGTTTTCCAGCTGATCGGCGAGGCAGCCAGCTACGCGCTCGCGCTGCCGATTCCCGGCCCGGTGCTCGGCATGACGCTGCTGCTGGCCGCGGTCGCGCTGCGCCGCGACCTGCTGGCGCGGCTGAAACCGACCACCTCGACGCTGCTCACCCACCTGTCGCTGCTGTTCGTGCCGGCCGGCGTTGGCGTGATGGTGCATGGCGCCCGGCTGGCTGACGAAGGCGTGGCGATCGTGGTGGCGATCGTCGCCAGCACGGTGCTGGCGATGGCGGCTACCGCGCTGACCGTGCACGCGCTGCTTCGCGACGACGGCGAGCGCAAGCGATGAATCCGGTCGCCGATATCTGGGTTTACCTCGCCGCCTCGCCGCTGCTGTGGCTGACGCTGACGCTGGCCGCCTACATCGGCGCCTTTGCGCTGTACGAGAAGAGCCGCTTCAATCCGCTGGTCAACCCGGTGGCAATCTCGGTGATCGTGCTCGTGGCCATCCTGCTCGCCACGCGCACGCCCTATGCGACCTACTTCGAGGGCGCGCAGTTCGTCCACTTCCTGCTCGGCCCGGCCACGGTGGCGCTGGCCGTGCCGCTGTACGAGCAGGTGCCGAAACTGAAACGCGCCTGGTTCGCGCT
>JBFINI010000639.1:0-1783 GCA_041611275.1 Burkholderiaceae bacterium | reverse complement strand
CGCGGCGCATCGCCGTGCAGGCCGCTGACCGCGAACGACAGGTCGCTCTGCTCGCTCTTGGCGGGGATGCCGGTCGAGGGTCCGCCGCGCATCACGTCGACGATCACCACCGGTGTTTCCGAAGCGACTGCCAGGCCGATGCCTTCGGCCATCAGCGCCAGACCAGGCCCGGCGGTGGCGGTCAGCGACGGCACGCCGCCGTACGAGCCGCCGATGATCATGTTGATGGACGCCAGTTCGTCCTCGGCCTGCAGCAACGTGCCACCGACCTTGGCCAGCGCCGGCGCCATCCATTCGAGCAGTTCGGTGGCCGGGGTGATCGGATACGCCGCGACAAAACGAACCCCGCCGCGGATCGCCCCGAAGCCTGCTGCCTCGTTGCCGCTGATCGACCAGCGCTGCCTGCTGCCCGCTTCGTCGCGCGGCACCTGCGGCACCGCGATCGGTGGCGTGACGTCGCGCTCGGCCGCATAACCCGCAGCCAGCGCGGCCAGATTCGCGGCCAGCGCCGCTTCGCCGCGTTTCCAGTCGGCACGCACTGCGGCTTCGAGCGCGTCCTGCGGAAAGCCGGCCAGCGCGCCGGCAACGCCCAGCGCCACCATATTGACCCAGCTACCGGCGATGGCCTTGGCCATTTTCTTCATCTGCAGCGGCACGTAGCGCGCGCCGGTACTCAGGAACACCTCAGGCGGCTCGCCTTCGTCGGGATCGCCGACGATCACGCTCGATGCGGCAAGCGGCACCTCGTCGGCGAAACGGTGGGTGTTGCTCCAGTCGATCGCCAGCAACAGGTCGAAGGTGTCGCCGAGCGTGTCGACCGGGCTGTCGGCCAGCCGCACCAGCGCTGCCGCTTCACCGCCGCGGATCTGCGGGCCGCTGGTGCGCACCATCAGTCCGTAGGCACCTGCCTTGGCTGCCGCCTCGAGCAGCAGCGTGCCGGCGGTCATCACGCCACTGCCGCCACTGCCGGCCAGTGCGACGGCCACGCCACGCGGCGCAGCCGCGACTGCTTTGGCTTTTCCCTTGGTCAATTGGCTTTCCTCCCTCGGTCCTGCAGATACAACCGCGCCTGCCTCAGGTCCGGTTTGACCCAGATCATTGAATCCGCATCGCGTTGCCGCAGCATTCGCCCTAGATCTGGTAATTCGGTACCGCTATGCCAGAATAGCCGCGCGAATCAGGGCGGGTCAATGCCGGCAGGCTTTCAGAGCACTGATCTGGCGCAAGAGGAGACGCATTCAATGTCGATCGACGCAACGCGATGGCTGATGACCGCGCCCAAGGAGCCGTTGCAACGCGCACAGTTCTCCGCCGACGCCGGCGCCGGTGACGTGGTCGTCGCGGTCGCCGGCTGCGGTGTGTGCCATACCGACCTCGGTTACTACTACGACGGCGTGCGCACCAATCATCCGCTGCCATTGGCGCTTGGCCACGAGATAAGCGGCACGGTGGTCGCCGCTGGCCAAAGTGTTGAGCAATGGCTCGGCAAGACGGTGATCGTGCCGGCCGTGCTGCCCTGCGGCGAGTGCGACCTGTGCCAGCGCGGGCTGGCGCCCATTTGCCGCAGCCAGAAGATGCCGGGCAACGACGTGCACGGCGGCTTCGCCACGCACATCGTCGTGCCCGGCCGTGGGCTGTGCGAAGTCGATCTGAAGCGGCTTGCCGCCGCCGGACTGACGCTGCCGCAGGTATCGATCGTCGCCGACGCGCTGACCACGCCGTACCAGGCGGTGCGCCGTGCCGGCGTCGAACCGGGAACGCTGGCAATCGTCGTCGGCGCCGG
>JBFINI010000638.1:0-1786 GCA_041611275.1 Burkholderiaceae bacterium | reverse complement strand
CGAGCGCGCCGCGCTTCGGGTTGTAGGCGCCGCCCTTCTCGGCGCCGCCGCTCTCGGCGATCGCGTCGGTGCCGTAGAGCGCGTCGTACAGCGAGCCCCAGCGCGCGTTGGCGGCGTTGAGCGCGTAGCGCGCGTTGGTGATCGGCACCACCAGCTGCGGGCCGGCCTGCAGCGCGAGTTCGGCGTCGACGTTCATGGTCGTCACGCGAACCTGCGCAGGGACCGGCACCAGGTAGCCGATCTCCTCGAGGAAGGCTCGGTACGCGCGCGGATCGGCGATCGGCCCCGGGTGTGCCAGATGCCAGTCGTCGAGCGCGGTCTGCAGGCGTTCGCGCTCGGCCAATAGCGCGGCGTTGCGCGGCGCGAATTCGTGCACCAGCGCATCGAAGCCAAGCCAGAAAGCGGCGGGTTCGACGCCGGTGCCGGGCAGCACCTGCTCGTCGATGAAACGCTGCAGTGGCGTGGCCACTTGCAGGCGATGGATCGTGGTACGCGGGGTCATCGGTTGTCGTCGTTGAGATCAGGCAGGAAAAAAATCGAGCACATCACGCAGGCTGTTGCCGGTACGGGTCGGTGACGTGTCGAGCTGTTCGAGTGGCAGCCCGGCCCGGTTGACCCACAAGGTCGTGTAACCGTACCAGGTGGCGCCGATTGCGTCCCAGCCGTTGCTCGACACGAACAGGATCTGCTCGACCGGCAGCTGCAGCGCCTGCGGACCGAGGGCATACGCCGCCGCATCCGTCTTGAAGCGTTGCACGCCGTGAACCGACAACAGCGGGTCCAACAGCCCGTCGAAACCGGCGCTCTTGACTGCCACACCGAGCATGCCCGGATCGCCGTTGGAGAGGATGCCGGCCGCGATGCCGCGGCGCTTCAACTCGACCAGCACGTCGCGGTTTTCGGGGAAGGCACTCAGGTGTCGGTACTGGTTCATCAGCCGCTCTTCGGCGGCGCTGTCCAGCGGCAGCGCCAGCCGGGCGGCTGCAAAACGCAGGCCGGCACGCGTGACGTCCCAGAACGGCTTGTAGCGCCCGCTCATCGTCAACAGGCGCGTGTACTCAATCTGCTTGTCGCGCCACAGCAGCGAAAGGCGCTCGCCCTGACCGGCAAAGATCTGTTCGGCCAGGAGCGCGACGCTGTAGACGTCGAACAGCGTGCCGTAGGCGTCGAACAGGACGGCACGTGGGGGGGCGGCATGGTCTGGCATACGGTCAATCTATTCGCGATACGCGGCAGCATTAAGTGCCCAGAACGGCGGAGATTGATGACCAGGATGCAAAATCCGGCGGATGGACAAGTTGAAGCAGATCGAGTCCTTTGCCTCGGTCGCGACCAAGGGCAGCCTCACGGCGGCCGCCAACGCCGAAGGCGTGGCGCCGGCGGTGATCGGCCGGCGCATCGATGCGCTGGAGGAACGGCTTGGCGTGAAACTGCTGGTGCGGACCACGCGACGTATCACGCTGACCCATGAAGGCAGCGCCTTTCTCGACGATTGCCAGCGCCTGTTGACCGATCTGGCGAATGCAGAAGCCAGCGTCAGCGCCGGCGGCGTGAAAGCTAGCGGTTACTTGCGTATCACGGCGCCAGCCGGTTTCGGGCGCCGCCACGTGGCGCCGATGGTGCCGAAGTTCCTCGCGCAGCATCCCGAGGTGCACGTCTCGCTGAACCTGTCCGACCGTGTGGTCGACATCGTCAATGAAGGCGTCGATTGCGCAGTGCGCGTCGGCGACCTGCCCGACTCGAGCCTGGTCAGCGTGCGTCTGGCCGACAACCGGCGGCTGTGCGT
>JBFINI010000637.1:0-1797 GCA_041611275.1 Burkholderiaceae bacterium | reverse complement strand
CGAAGCCGCTGGTGCCGGGCAGGCCGCAGTTGGCCATCGCGAACAGCATCATGAAGGAGGCGAACTTCGGCATCGTGTTGACCACGCCGCCGTAGTCGGCGATGTCACGGCTGTGCATGCGGTCGTACATCACGCCGATGCACAGGAACATGGCGCCGGAGATGAAGCCGTGCGAGATCATCTGCACGATCGCGCCTTCCACGCCAATCTGGCTGAAGATGAAGAAACCCAGCGTGACGAAGCCCATGTGGGCGATCGAGCTGTACGCGACCAGCTTCTTCATGTCGGACTGCACCAGCGCGACAAAGCCGATGTAGACCACCGCCACCAGCGAGATGGCGATGATGAACCAGTCGAGTTCGCGCGCCGCATCGGGCGTGATCGGCAGCGAGAAGCGCAGGAAGCCGTAGGCGCCGAGCTTCAGCATGATCGCCGCCAGAACGACACTGCCGCCCGTGGGCGCCTCCACGTGCGCGTCGGGCAGCCAGGTATGCACCGGCCACATCGGCACCTTGACCGAAAACGCGGCGAAGAAGGCCAGGAACAGCAGCACCTGCGCGTTCAGCGGCAGCTTCACATCGCGCCAGGCGGCCAGATCGAAGCTGCCGCCGGCGGTGTAGTACAGGTACACCAACGCGACCAGCATCAGCAGCGAGCCGATCAGCGTGTACAGGAAGAACTTGAACGCCGCGTAGACACGGTTCGGCCCGCCCCACACGCCGATGATGATGTACATCGGGATCAGCGTGGCCTCGAAGAAGATGTAGAACAGCAGCGCATCGGCGGCGGCGAATACGCCAACCATCACACCCGACAGGATCAGGAACGACGCGTAGTACTGCGCCACGCGGCTTTCGATCACCTCCCAGCCGGCGATGACCACGATCACCGTGATGAACGCGGTCAGGATGACGAACCAGACCGACAGGCCGTCGACACCGAGGTGGTAATAAGCGTTCAGCCGCTCGATCCACATCGACTTCTCGACGAATTGCAGGCCGGCCTGCGCGGTATCAAAGCTCGAATACAGCGGCAGCGTGACCAGCAGGCTGATGAGGCTGCCGGCCAACGCCACGGTGCGCACGACGCCGGCGTTCTCGTCGCGGCCGACGCCGAGGATCAGCACGCCGAAAAGAATCGGCAGCCAGATCGCCAGGCTCAGCCAGGGAAGCGTGCTCTGCATTTCTTGTTCTGACTCTCTGCGCTCAACGGGCCGACAGCACGTACGGCATCGTCAGGAAGAAGAACAGCACCAGACCAACGCCGACCAGCATCGCGAAGGCATAGTGATAGATGTAGCCGGACTGCAGATAGCGGATCACCGCGGCGATCCAGCCGACCAGCCGTGCCGATCCGTTCACCGCAATGCCGTCGATAACCGCCATGTCGCCGCCCTTCCAAAGGCCGCGTCCCAGCAACCGCGCGCCGCCGGCGAAGACGATGTCGTTGAAGCGGTCCATGTAGTACTTGTTGACCAGCAGCGCGTAGATCGCCGCGAAGCGCCGCGCGATCGCCGCCGGGATTTCCGGCCGCTTCAGGTAGAAGAACCAGGCAAGGACGACGCCGCCCAGCGCCAGCCAGACTGGCAGCGTCACCAGGCCATGCAGCGCCATCTCCCAGGCGCGGTGATTGGGCTCGCCGAAGGACAACCACATGTCGGTGAGCTTGGCCATCGCCGGATGCTGCGCCGCGTCGACGAAGATTGCGCTCTTGAGGAAGTCACCAAACACGAGCATGTCGATGGCCACGAAGCCGATGACCACCGACGGGATCGCCAGCAGGATCAGCGGCAGCGTG
>JBFINI010000636.1:0-1801 GCA_041611275.1 Burkholderiaceae bacterium | reverse complement strand
TGCAGCAGCGCCTCCGGCCCCGCCGCCGCCGCCGCCGCCGGCTCCGCCGAAGCCAACCAGCGAAAAGGTCACGTTCGCGGCTGACGCGTTGTTCGATTTCGACAAGGCGGTGCTCAAGCCCGAGGCCCGTGCCAAGCTCGACGACCTCGTGTCGAAACTGGCTGGTGTGAACCTCGAGGTGATCGTTGCTGTCGGCCACACCGACTCGGTCGGTGCTGATGCCTACAACCAGCGCCTGTCGGCCCGCCGCGCGGATGCCGTCAAACAGTACCTGGTCAGCAAGGGCATCGAGGCAAATCGCATCTACACCGAAGGCAAGGGCGAATCGCAGCCGGTCGCGGACAACCGCACCGCTGACGGCCGCTCCAAGAACCGCCGGGTGGAGATCGAGGTCATCGGCACGCGCACCGTCACGCGCTGATTCGTGCCGCCGCAATGAAAAAGCCCCGCTTCGGCGGGGCTTTTTTCGGACTAGATGCCGGTGAACAACAGCGCCCTCGCGGCTCAGGGCAGGCCTAGATTCGTTCGCACCGCATTGGCGGCAGTGGCGTTGAATCGATACTGATAATCAGCGATTCGCGCGCCGGCACTGTAAAGCTTGCCCGGACGCACTCCGGGCGCACCTTTGCGCGGCTCGATGAAGGCGATCCGCGCCGCTTCACGCTCGACCTCGGTGACACCGGTGTCCAGAGGATCGACATTGGCACCGAAGGACAGCACTACGGCCTTGGTACCGCCGACTGTGGTTTCCTCCCAGGTGCCCTCGGCGACGACTTCTTCATTCGCGCGTGCGCAGAACATCGTGCCCGACTTGGCCACGTACAGCTGCACGCGACCGCGCGCGGCATTAGCATCGCGGAACATCATTGCGTAAGGCCGAGCGCCGTTGCGATCCTCGTAGGACAGACAGAACGGATTGTCCTTGGCGAAGTTGGCCACCATCTGCTTGGTGTTTGCCGCGCCGGTGAAAGACTCGCGCCGCGGCAGCATCAGCACATCGTCCTGAAAGCGAACGGTTGACAGATACGCAACCGAGCCCGACGGGAACTTGCTTTCGCCGATGCGCGCCGCTTCGGGCTTGGCGAAGTTCTCCGGCGTGCGCAGGAACTCGCGAATCGGCAGGCCGGACACGTCGTAGGCTTTCAGCGTCACCCTCAGGTGCAGTGGACTGCTCGACTGATACACCAGCTGGACGCTGCCGTCAGCGGCAGGAATGGCGAAGCTCGGCTGCCCGATCGGGCGCCGCTCGCCGTCGCGCACGAAGGTCCGCACGTCCAGATTTTCATTGAACGAGCCGACCGTTGCGTCAGTGCTCTTCTCTACCAATGGGAAACGATCGCCCTGCGGCGTGCCGTTCACACGCAGGTTGACCATGCGCGTGCCAGCAAAGTAATAAAGCCCTTCGCCCTTCAGCGCATCGAAGGACGACACCTGCAGCGGCGTCGCCGCGGCGATCGGCTTGACATCAACCGCCGGCGGCGGTGAAACGACTGCCGCCGGCGACTGCGCAGCGGCCAGTGGCGAGGCAAGCGCAAGGGTCATCGCAAAGGGCTTGAATCCGGACATCTGAATGCCTCTCGTGGCCAAGGGAACTAGGTGCCTGAAATTTAGCGGAAGCCGACGCTGCGGCCGCATCATGCAAACTGCCCCGGCCGATCGCGCGATCCGGCTAGTCCGGACGATGGGAAGCGGGCGCTGCCGTCCACCACTCGCACCAGCAAGAAGGGGTGGACGGCAGCGGATACCATTACCGGATGGACGCTGTCGACACGCCGGTCAATTACAACGCAGACGCTGCAGA
>JBFINI010000635.1:0-1806 GCA_041611275.1 Burkholderiaceae bacterium | reverse complement strand
GTCGATCATTACGAGAACTTTCCAGTTGCATCCTGGCTTTGTCCGCCGGCGATACGCCCCGCGATCGCGGCGATCTACCACTTCGCCCGGACCGCCGACGATATCGCAGACGAAGGCTGCGCGACCCGCAGCGAACGCCTCGCCACGCTCGCCGATTACCGTTTGGCCCTGTACGAGGCAGTCGAACATGGCAGCGCAAATGGCTGCTGGAAAGCCGTCTTCGAGCCGTTGGCCGCGGCGATCGACAGGCACCAACTCCCATTGGCCCCGCTCACGGACTTGCTCAGCGCATTCATGCAAGACACCGGCAATCCTGTGTACCCCGACCGCGCAGCGCTGCTCGACTACTGTGCTCGCTCGGCCAACCCGATCGGGCGCCTGTTGCTGCACTTGGTCGGCATCAATCAGCGCGACGCGCTCGCACAGTCCGACGCGGTATGCACCGCGCTGCAATTGATCAACTTTTGGCAAGACCTGTCAATCGACCTGCCGCGCGGTCGCATCTATGTCACGCAGTCCGACGCAGCGCGTCACGGTCTCGATGTCGAGCAGTTGGCGGCCGCAACCGACAGCGACGCCACTCGCGCACTGGTGCGGTCGCTGGTGGCCTGGGCCCGCAAGACCATGCTTGCCGGCGCGCCCTTGGCCCACCGCGTGCCCGGTCGCATGGGTTGGGAGTTGCGCTTCGTCGTGCAGGGCGGCCTCGCCATCTTGCGAAAGATCGAGTCCATCGACTACAACGCATTCTCGCGGCGCCCCCGAATCAGCAAGACGGATCTACCCTGGCTGACATGGCATGCCGTGCGTATGAAGCGGGTGATCGCGCCTGCGACGGTCCTCCACTCATGACGCCTGAGCAATACGTCCAGGACAAGGCCGCAAGGAGCGGCTCGTCGTTCTATTACGCGTTCCGCTTCCTGCCGCCGCCGCAGCGCGCCGCGATTACTGCGTTCTATGCCTTCTGCCGGGAGGTCGACGACGTTGTCGACGAGGTCCATGACACTGGTGTTGCCGCCACCAAACTGGCATGGTGGCGCAAAGAGGTCGCGACTGCATTCTCCGGGCACGCCAGCCACCCCGCGATGACCGCGCTGATGCCGCACGCGGCAGCCTACGCGATCGAGCCTTCACACCTGTTGGCGGTCATCGACGGCTGCGAGATGGACCTGCAGCAGACCCGATACCTCGACTTCGCCGGCCTTGCGCGCTACTGTCACCTGGTGGCCGGCGTGGTCGGCGAAGTCGCGGCCAACATCTTTGGCCGCAGCCAGGCGCAGACGATTGAATATGCCCACAGACTTGGCTTGGCGATGCAGCTCACCAACATCATCCGCGACGTGGGTGACGATGCCCGCCGCGGGCGGATCTATCTGCCGGTCGATGAACTCAAGCAGTTCGACGTCCGGGCCCAAGAGCTGCTCGAGCGAAAGGCGCCATGGGGTTACAGCGAGCGCTTCACAAAACTGATGCAGTTCCAGGCAGAACGCGCGCATCAATGCTATGACGACGCCCTGGCACGCCTGCCCGCCGTCGACCGCCGCGCGCAGCGCCCCGGGTTGGCGATGGCACAGATCTACCGCACGCTGCTACGCGAGATCGAAGCCGACAACTTCCAGGTGCTGCACCAGCGTGTCGCGCTGACGCCGTTGCGCAAGGTCTGGATCGCGATGCACACACATTGGCGGGAACGCTGAGGCGCATGGGGCGCCGCATTGCGGTGATCGGCGGTGGCTGGTCCGGAATCTCTGCGGCCGTCGCCGCCACTGGGGCCGGCAACCGGGTCACGCTCTTCGAAATGGCGCCATC
>JBFINI010000634.1:0-1819 GCA_041611275.1 Burkholderiaceae bacterium | reverse complement strand
TCGCCGTCGAACTCGCCCGGGTCGTGGCTGATCGGCTCGAAGGCCGAGCGGTCGAGCACGATGTCGCCGCTTATCTCGCGGATTCCAAGGCTGCGGATGCGGGTGACAAGTAGCCACAGGTTCTCGATGACCAGCTTCGGATCGCCGCTGCCGCGGATCACGAGATCGCCATCGAGTACATCGCGCCGTAGCGTGCCGGTCGCGTAGACGTCGGTTCGCCAGGTGTACGCAGGTCCCAGCAGGTTCAATGCCGCGTAGGTCGTGACCAGCTTCATCGTCGAAGCCGGATTCATCGGCTCCCGGGCGTTCGTCTCGATCGTGACGCCACCCGTTGACAACGGCAGCACGACCACCGCCGACGCCGCTTCCGGGATCGCTGCAGCGCGCAACGCGGCGCTGACGACTTCGGGCAGCGGCAAGGGCTTGGCCTGTTCTTGCGCCCAGACGACGGGAGTGACGAAAAACAGTGCGAACGCAGCGGCGCGCTGTGCCGCCAGGAGGCGGCGCCCGATATGGTTGAACGGTGCCGTGCAGTGGCGTCCGGGCATGCGCGAAGCTTAGAGCTTGTCCGCGCCGCTCCTCGCCCTGCTCAGCGGTTCAGCAATGACGCCAGGCGCCGGCGAAAGTCAGCGACCAGTTGCGGCTGATCGGCGGCCAGGTCGAACACCGACAAGATCGTGCGGCGCCCGACATCGTCATCAAAGCTGCGATCACGCTCGACGATCGCCAGCAGTTGCTCGAGGGCGGGCTCGAATTGCCTCTGGGCGATGTGCAGGCTGGCTAGATCGAGCCGTGACTGCAGATCGGCGGGATCGGCCTCGATCCGGCGGTGCAGGGCCTCAGCGGTCGGCAGTCTGGCAGCGCGGCGCTGGCTTTCTAACTGGGTGTGCAAAGCAACCCATCGCGCATCGACCTTACCCAATGCCGAAACGCCGGCCAGCGCGCTTTCGGCTTCGTCAATGCTGGCCGCCACGGCCGGCCGAGCAGCATGTTCAAGCAGCAGGGCTGCAAGGTCGAGTCGTGCCGCATCGCGTTCGGGATCGAGCGCGATCGCGGCACGCAGCGCGCTGGCCGCCCCCGCAGTATCGCCGGCCTGAAGCAGCGCTTGCCCCTTGCGCCGTTCGAGCTCCGCTGGGTCCGGCAGCAGCCGACCGACAAACTCGCGCAGCGACTCGGCTGGCAATACGCCGACAAAGGAGTCGACCGGCTTGCCGTCGACGAAAGCCACTACGAACGGAATGCTGCGGACGCCGAAACGTCCCGCCAGCTCCTGGTTTTCGTCGACGTTGAGCTTGACGACCTTCAGGCGGCCTTTGAATTGACCCTCCAAGTCCGACAACAGCGGCGTCAGCATCTTGCACGGCCCGCACCATGGGGCCCAGAAGTCCACCAGCACCGCCGCCTCGCGCGATGCTTCGAGCACGTCACGAGTGAAGTGTTCCTGAGTTGTATCGAGCATCATTTCCTCCTAGCAAGGCATGTCGGGGCGATGGCGCCGATGCACAAGAGCAGTTCGCTGATTCTCGGAGCAGCTTTCGCGCCTCGGCGCTGCGTCGCGGGCGATGTCTGCATGGCCCGAAGGGAGGTCGCCGTGCGACCCACCTTCGACGTGGTACGTACGGGAAGGGCGAAAGGGGAAGACGGCACTCAGGCCGTCAACTGAATCAGGCCGAGACCAGCGCGTCGATGGTGGCCGAATCCCTGGCGGATGCGGCGTTTGAATTGTTCGGCGTCGGCGACCTCGAGGGCGCCCTCGACCTGCGCGTAGTCAATCTTGACCTTCTGGCCACGATGCGAAAAGCGCAACGTCTGCATCGAC
>JBFINI010000633.1:0-1823 GCA_041611275.1 Burkholderiaceae bacterium | reverse complement strand
TGCCGAGTCCACCCATGCCGCCCGTGACGTATGCAAGCTTTGCCATCGTTGTCTCCCTTGGTTTGTAGTGACAGAAAGTAGAACCGAAAGGTCAAACTTTCATTCGGTGCAGTGTCCGGCGCACCAGGTCATTCAGTTTGCCCTTGGGTCGACTTGACTTTCGACGGCCAGCTCCCTGCGGGTGCCGCCGCTGATGCACCGTGACGCCAGCCACCCGCTCGCGTCGCAGCAATGCATTTTGTGCCGCGCGGTGGCGCGCCCCCGGCCGCGACGACGAACACCGTTAGCATCGAATCACCTGCGTGAGAAGCTGCCAGCTGTTGCGCGACCGTGTTGCAGCAGCCCGTTCGATCCGTCGGCTTAGGCTTTTTCCTTGACGTAGCGGCCGGGCGCCGGTTCGATCGGCTTGTATTTTGGGCTGCCGAACGTCTTTGGCGCCGCTTTCTCGCCACCGGAAAACTGCCCCAGCCAATCGTTCCAGTCTGTCCACCAACTGCCCGCTTTTTCAGTCGCATTGTGCAGCCAGGCCTCGGAATTAGCGGGCAGCGAGTGATCATCGGCCGCCCAGTAGCTACGCCTGTTCTTGGATGGCGGGTTGATCGAACCGGCGATATGCCCGCTGGCGCCAAGCACGAAGCGCACGCCGTGTTTCTGGTCGCCCGGGATCAGCCGCGCTGACGCGTAGCCAGCCTTCCACGGCACGATGTGATCCTCGACAGCGGCGAAAACGTAGGTCGGAACCTTGATGCGGCCCAGATCAATCGGCTCGCCGCAGCAGCCCAGCGCATTGGGCACGCGCAGCTTGTTCTCCAGGTACATGTTGCGCAGATACCAGGTGTACATCGGCCCGGGCAGGTTGGTGCCATCGCCGTTCCAGTAAAGCAGATCGAAGGCCGGCGGCTGCTTGCCCTCGAGATAGTTGCTGACCACGTAGTTCCAGACCAGATCGTTCGGACGCAGGCTGGAGAAGGTGTTGGCCAGATCCTTGCCCGGCATCAATCCGCCCTTGCCGAGCGCCTGTTCGCGCATGCGAACGTGCGCCTCGTCGATGAACACTTCCAGCACGCCGGCGTCCTCGAAGTCGAGCAGCGCCGTCATCATTGTCAGGCTGGCGACCGGATCCTCGCCGCGCGCATACATCACGGCGAGCGCCGAGGCGAGAATAGTGCCGCCGACGCAGAAGCCGAGGACGTTGATCTGCTTGGCCCCGGTGATTTCCTGCACCACATGGATGGCATCGATCGGACCGCGCTCCAGGTAATCGTCCCAGGTCAGCTTGCTTTCCGGCTTCTTCGGGTTCTTCCATGACATCAGGAAGACCGTGTTGCCCTGCTCGACCGCGTAGCGGACCATCGAGTTGTCGGGCTGCAGATCGAGGATGTAGAACTTGTTGATCGACGGCGGCACGAACAGAAACGGCCGCGCCCGCACTTTCGGCGTCAGCGGCTTGTACTGGATCAGCTGGAACAGGCCGTTTTCATAAACCACCATGCCTTCGCTGGTGCAGACGTTGCGGCCGATCTCGAAAGCTGTCTCGTCGCTCTGCGAAATCTTGCCTTTCTGAATGTCCTTGAGCAGATTGACCATGCCGGACTTCAGGCTTTCGCCGCCGCTTTCGACCAGTGTCTTCTGCGCCTTCGGATTGAGCACCAGATAATTCGAGGGCGACGCCGCATCGACGAACTGCGATACGGCGAACTTCACCCGTCGCTTCGTCTTGCGATCGGTCTCGACACTTTCGGCCAGCCGATTCATGAAGTCGGCGTTCAGCAGGTAGGCCCGCGCATAAAACGCGGCCAGCGGATTTTCCTGCCAGGCGGGAT
>JBFINI010000632.1:0-1825 GCA_041611275.1 Burkholderiaceae bacterium | reverse complement strand
TCTGCATCGACCCGATCGAGAAGAAGCCGCTGAACCACTTCTATCCGGGCAGCCGCGTCTTCAGCTTCGGTACCGCGGGATGTAACCTGGCTTGCAAGTTCTGCCAGAACTGGGACATCTCGAAGAGCCGCGAGATGGACCGCCTGATGGACCAGGCCTCGCCCGAGCGCATCGCCGAAGTCGCCGCCGCAAATGACTGCCGCAGCGTGGCCTTCACCTACAACGACCCGGTGATCTTCGCCGAATACGCGATGGACACCGCCGACGCCTGCCACGCCCGCGGCCTGCACGCAGTGGCGGTGACGGCAGGCTACATCCATGCCGAACCACGGCGCGCGTTCTACGCCAGGATGGACGCCGCAAACGTCGACCTGAAGGGATTCACCGAGGCCTTCTACTTCCGCCACACCGGCGCCCACTTGGCGCCGGTGCTCGAGACGCTGGAGTACATCCACCACGAGACGGATTGCTGGCTCGAGATCACGACGCTGCTGATCCCCGGCGCCAACGACAGCAGCGCAGAGGTCCAGGCGCTGACACGCTGGGTCGCCGACAAGCTGGGCCCGGACGTGCCGCTGCACTTCACCGCCTTCCACCCCGACTACAAGATGACGGACGTGCCGCCGACCCCGCCGGCGACGCTGCGCCGCGCACGCGAGATCGGCCTGGCGCAGGGCCTGCATCACGTCTACACCGGCAACGTGCACGACAGCGAGGGGGGCAGCACCGTCTGCACCGCCTGCGGTGAACTGCTGATCCGCCGCGACTGGTACGAAATCCAGCACTACGCGCTCGACGCGCAGGGCGCCTGCCCGACGTGCGGCAACCTGGTCGCGGGGCGCTTCGGCGCGGCCGCCGAGCGCTTCGGGCGGCGTCGCATCCCGTTGCGCGTGGCGGTCTGAGGGCACTCGCATCGGAGCCAAACTCATGAAGACCCTGATCCTGGTCCGACATGCCAAATCGAGCCCGGCCGGGGCGACCCTGGACGACCGTGATCGGCCATTGAACGACCGTGGCAAGCAGGATGCGCGCATGATGGGCCAGCGCCTGGCCCGGCGCGAGTTGAAGGTCGACCAGCTGCTGTCGAGCCCGGCGCTGCGGGCACGGCAGACGGCACGACTCTTCGCCGACGAACTCGGCGTCGAACACCAGCCCATCGTCGTCGACGATCGCCTGTACGCGAGCAGCGCGGATCGCCTGCTCGACGTGATCCGTTCGCTCGACGGCAAGCTCGACCGCGTGATGCTGTTCGGTCACAACCCCGACTTCGCCGAACTCGTGTGTCGGCTGTCGCGTCAGGACGTCGCGATGCGGACCTGCAGCGTTGCCGAATTTCGGTTCAAGACCGAGACGTGGGAGACCATCGGAGAGATCGAGCCGGCCGACTTTGTGTTGGGCAGTCCGAAGAGCTAGGCGCACGCTGCGGACCCGGTGGCAGACCGCTGCTGCAGCGTGTGCGGCCTTCGGTTTGACAGAACCAGCCCCAGTCATGACACTGCGTCACAGCACGCAATGCCTCGCAGCAAGTCATGAAGATCGAACTCGCCTACGGTAGAGCCCAACTGGCGGTAGAGCTGCCGGCGCAGGCAAGGGCCACCATCATCCGCAAGCCGCGCTTTCCAACGCCGCAGGCGCCGGCGGCAATCATCGAACACGCGCTGGCCCATCCGATCGGGTCCGGCTCGCTGGAACAACTCGCCAAGGGTCGCCGCAGCGCCTGCATCCTGATCTGTGACTTCACCCGGCCGGTTCCGAACTCGAGCTTCCTGCAGCCCATGATCCGGCGCATGATGGCGGCCGGCATACCGGCCGACAGGATCACGGT
>JBFINI010000631.1:0-1836 GCA_041611275.1 Burkholderiaceae bacterium | reverse complement strand
GGTCGGCGCCGATGGCCATCGCGGTACGCAGGGTTTCCTGGCACTGGGTGACGCCGCAGGAGACGGCGATGACTTCGGTGGCCACGCCCTTTTCCTTCAGGCGCACGGCCTCCTCGACGGCGATCTCGTCGAAGGGGTTCATGCTCATCTTGACGTTGGCCAGATCGACACCGCTGCCGTCGGCCTTGACGCGGACCTTGACGTTGTAGTCGACCACCCGCTTGACGGGGACCAGAACCTTCATTCAATTGCTCCTGGTGAAGCGACGGCCTGCGCGTCGCATTGACGAGATCGATCAACGGGATTGTAGGCAGCCACCCTGCCCCGACCCTGGATCGTGCCGAGGCCCGGACAATAAATCGAACGACCGTTCTATTCTAGGTCGGCCGCTCCAACACGCATCGCCTCGCGCGCGCCGCGCTGCACGTCGACCGGCCGCAACAACAGCAGCCCGAGCACGAAGAACAGCGCCGTCGAAACGATGGCGATGCGGTGGTTTCCCGCGGTGATCCAGGTGACCAGGCCATAGGTCACCGGCCCGAAGATCGCGGCCAGACGGGTCGCGAAAGTCCACAAACCGAAGAACTCGGCCAGGCGCGCCGGCGGCGCGAGCAAGCCGGCCAAAGCTCGACCCGCCGATTGACTCGAGCCCATGCACAAGCCGGCAATGACCGCGGCGGCCCAGAATACGGCCTGCGTCGTCGCCAGTGCGGCAATTGCGGTCATCACGATCCAGCCGATCAGCGTGACGCCCAATGCACGCTTGTGGCCACTGCGATCCTGCCAATAGCCGAAGCCGAAGGCGCCGACGGCCGCTGCAATGTTGACCAGAAAGACCAGCAACATCGTCTGCGTCTGCTCGAAGCCCAGCACCTGCTGCGCGTACACCGCCGCCAGCGCGATCACCACCGCAATGCCGGCCTGATACGCGGTCGCGCAGGCCAGCAGCCACGAAAAGTCGCTGTAGCGGCGGGCCTCACGCCAGGTCTGGCGCAAGCGCATCAGCGAGGCGGTGATGCCGTCGGCCGCGCCGGCCTGCGGTAGCGCGCGCTCGCGCAGCAGCACGAAGGTGGCGAGCGAGGCGACGGCATACACGCTGGCGGTGATCAGCATCGTGATCGGCACGAACTGCGTGGCCGGCTGACCTTGGCTCTGGGCCCAGTGCACATAGATCAGCGACAGCCCGAGCGACAGCATGCCGCCGAAGTAGCCGAAGCTCCAGCCCCATCCCGAAACCTTGCCCAGCGCCTCGCGACGCGCCAGTTCGGGCAGGAAGGCGGCGGTGAGCGACTCGCCGATCGAATAGAACAGGTTCGAGGCGATGATCGCCGCGACGGCGAACGCCACGTCACCGCGTCCGGTCAGAGCCAAGGCCGCGGTGGTGGCGACGCAGGCGCCGGTGCTCATCGCCAGCAGGCGCTTCTTGGCCGCGCGCAGGTCGGCATAGGCGCCGAGCGCAGGCATCACCAGCATCACCAGCGCACTCGACACACCGAGGGCAAGGGTCCAGGCCAGCGTCGCCCAATCGGCCTGGCCGGCGATCACGCCGACGAAGTAGACATTGAACACCGCGGTCAGCACCACCGTCGTGTAGCCCGAGTTGGCGAAGTCGTACATCGCCCAGCCGAAGACCTCGCGCTTCCTGACGCCATCGTTGAGCGCGGCCTGGTCGAACAAAGGCATGGACGTTGCGATCGCAGTGAAGTGCCCCGTCTATCATGCCTGCACCAGCGCGGGTGACGGAACAGGTAGACGTAGCGGGCTTAAAACCCGCAGCCGCAAGGCGTACGGGTTCGAGTCCCGTCCCGCGCACCAGCGCCGACCGCTCGCATGGCC
>JBFINI010000630.1:0-1847 GCA_041611275.1 Burkholderiaceae bacterium | reverse complement strand
GAACTTCACGCCCTCTTCGCTGATCTTGCGCAATTCACCGAGGCTGAACACCTGGAAACCGCCGGAATCGGTCAGGATCGGCCCGTCCCAGCCCATGAAGCGGTGCAGGCCGGCATGCTCGCCGATGACGTCCAGGCCCGGCCGCAGCCACAGGTGAAAGGTGTTGCCCAGCACAATCTGCGCGCCGAGTTCGTCGAGTTCGCGCGGGGTCATGCTCTTGACCGCGCCGTAAGTGCCCACCGGCATGAACACCGGTGTATCGACTGTGCCGTGCGCCAGCTGCAGGCGGCCGCGTCGCGCAGCGCCGTCGCGGGCGAGAAGCTCGAATGCACAACTCATGCGGCCGCCCTTTGCAGCAGCATCGCGTCGCCGTAGCTGTAGAAGCGATAGCGCTGCGCGATCGCATGTGCGTAGGCGCCACGGATGCGATCGATGCCGGCAAAGGCCGAAACCAGCATCAGCAGCGTTGATCTGGGGAGGTGGAAATTGGTGATCAACCGGTCGACGATCCTGAACCCGTAGCCCGGCGTAATGAAGAGCCGCGTTTCGCCGGCGCCCGCCGTCACGCCGCCCTCGGCCGCCGCGGATTCGAGCGCACGCAGGCTGGTCGTACCTACCGCGGTCACACGCCGACCTTCGGCAACGGCGGCGTTGATCACCGCCGCTGCCGCCGGCGCGATTTCATAGCGCTCGGCGTGCATCCGGTGGCTGGCAATCTGCTCGACCCGCACCGGCTGGAAGGTGCCGGCGCCGACGTGCAGGGTCAGGTAAACGCAGATCGCGCCGCGCGCGCGCAGCGCGGCCAGCAACTCTTCGGTGAAGTGCAGTCCGGCGGTGGGCGCGGCGACGGCGCCCGGCCTCGCTGCGTAGACCGTCTGGTAGCGCGTCTGGTCTTCAGACGAGTCGCCGTGTGTGATGTACGGTGGCAGTGGTACGTGTCCATGACGGTCGACGATGTCGGCCACATCGCCATCGAATTCCAGCTCGAAGATATCTTCCTTGCGGCTGATGACGGTCGCTGCAACGGCATTTTCGACGCCGCCGAACAGCAGCGCGCTGCCGGCTCTTGGGGTATGGCTGCTGCGTAGCAGTGCCAGTGCGCGGTTCGGTGCCGAAATCCGCTCGATCAGCGCCTCGACCTTGCCGCCAGTCGGCTTGCGACCATGAAGGCGCGCCTTGATCACGCGCGTGTCATTGAAGACGAGCACCTCGCCGGCTTCGATTAGCTGCGGCAGGTCGGTGAAACGCCGGTCAACCAGGCACTGCGGCTGCACGTGCAGCAGCCGGCTCGCTGCTCGATCGGGCAGCGGACGCTGCGCGATCAGTTCGGCCGGCAGTTCGTAGTCGAAATCGGCAAGCGCGTAATCGCGCGATTCGGTCGTGGCCATGGCTGTACCGGCCAGGGCATCTCCGGGAAAGACTGCTGTGCGCTACAGCGCGATGTTCATCAATGGTGCCGGAAGAGGGAATCGAACCCACACTCTGTTGCCAGAACCGGATTTTGAGTCCGGCGCGTCTACCAGTTCCGCCATTCCGGCGCGGCAGCGGCGGATTATCCGTGAAACGCCACGGCGGACCAAACGCCGGCCGCTTTCGCCTGAAAGAAGCTTCGCTCAGATCTCCAGGTTGTCGATCAAACGCGTCGTGCCGAGCTTGGCCGCGGCCAGCACTACCAGCGGCACGCCGGCGACAAGTTGCTCCAGCGTCGGCGCTTTCAGATCAAGCTGGCGGCGCACTGAAACGTAATCGACCTTCCAGCCGGCCGCGGCCAGTTCACGCTGGGCGTCGTGCTCGATGCGCGCGGCATCTTTCTCGCCGGCGTGCAGCCGATCGCGCACCTCGTTGAG
>JBFINI010000629.1:0-1847 GCA_041611275.1 Burkholderiaceae bacterium | reverse complement strand
GCCGACCGCCTCGCCGGCGCTCATCACGGCGCGCAACTGTACGCGGTCGTGAACGTGCTGCCATTCGCTCGCGCGCATCATCATCTTCAGCGCCGTCGGAAAGAGGAACGTGTTGGTGACCCGGTAGCGGCGCACCAGGTCCAGCGCCCGGTCGGGTGCGAAGCGGCCGCGCACGCCGACGATCGGAAAGCCGAAGTACAGCGTCGGCAGCAGCGCGTCCATCAGGCCGCCGGTCCAGGCCCAGTCCGCCGGTGACCAGAAAACGTCGCCCGGCCGCGGAAACCAGTTCTGCGAAGCGACGAAGCCGGGCAGGTTGCCGATGATCGCGCTGTGCGGAATCAGCGCCCCCTTGGGCGGACCGGTCGTGCCGCTGGTGTAGATCAGCACCGCCGGATCAGTGGCTAGCGTCACCACCGGCGTAAACCGGTCGGCGGCGCTGGCCAGCAGGGCGCTCCAGTCGACTGCGCCATCGGCAGTGCCATCGACCGAAATGACTTGCTGCAGCTGCGGGCACACGGTGCGCAGGTCACCGAGGGTGGCCGCGGTGGCGCGATCGCAGATCGCCACCTTCGCCGCGCTGTCGTTCAGGCGATAGGTCAGCGCGTCGGCGCCGAACAAGATGGACAACGGCATCGCCACCGCGCCCATCTGGTAGGCGGCCAGATGCGAGACCGCGGTCTCGGCGCGCTGCGGCAGCACGATCGCCACGCGATCGCCGCGTGCCACGCCGAGCGCGGCGAGCGCATTGGACAGCCGATTGGCGTCGCGCACCAGCGCCGCGTAGGTGAACGTGGCCGGCTTGCCGGCCTCGTTTTCGGTGTACAGCGCCACTCGCGAGCTTTCGGCCGCCCAGCGCCGGCCGCAGACCTCGGCGATGTTGAGCTCCTTTGGCACGTGCCAGTGGAAGTGCTGGTACAGCTGTCGATAGCGATCGCGGGGCATTGTGATGGCCTGTTATCTTGCGCGGCTCGATGATCTCGCAGGCGCCTGCGACCGGCAATCGTCATGAAGCCCTCACGATCCCGCTTTCTGCCCGTGCGTGGCCTGCGCTACCACTTGCGCGAATGGGGCGAGCCAAGCGCACCGAAGCTGTTCCTGCTGCACGGCTGGATGGATGTGTCGGCCTCGTTCCAGTTTGTCGTCGACGCGCTCGAGCGCCGCTGGCACGTGATCGCGCCCGACTGGCGCGGCTACGGCCGCACCGGCCGCGGCCCGGGCGACTGCTACTGGTTTCCCGACTATCTTGCCGATCTTGATGCGATCGTCACCGCGCTGTCGCCAGCGGCGCCAGTCACGCTGGTCGGCCACAGCATGGGCGGCAACATCGCGTTGCTTTACGCGGGCGTGCGGCCAGCGCGCCTGCACGCGGTGGTCAATCTGGAGGGATTCGGCCTGAAGGACAATCCGCCGGAGATGGCGCCGGCGCGCTTCGCCCGCTGGCTTGACGAGCTGAAGTCGCCGCCACAGGCGCGGCGCTACGCGTCGCTCGATGACGTCGCCATGCGCTTGCGCAAGAACAATCCACGCCTGAGCGTCGAGCAGGCGGCGTTCCTGGCCGGGCATTGGTCAGTTCCGACCGCGGCCGGTGACTTCGAGATCGCCGGCGATCCCGCGCACAAGATCGTCAACCCGGTGCTGTATCGGTGGGCCGAGATCGCCGCCTGCTGGGCGCAGATTGTCTGCCCGGTGCTGTGGGTCGAGGCCGCCGATACCGATGCCCATCGCTGGGCCGGCGACGCTGCCGAGATCGCCCGACGCATCGCTGAGCTGCGATCGGTCGAGGTCGCGCGCATCGACGATGCCGGCCACATGCTGCATCACGACCAGCCGGGGGTCGTCGCGCGCCT
>JBFINI010000628.1:0-1848 GCA_041611275.1 Burkholderiaceae bacterium | reverse complement strand
GGTGCGCGCCGGCGCCCGGCATTCGTAGCTGCCGTCGGCGCGCCGCACCAGCCGCCAGCGGTCGAGCCGAATGTCGGTATCCGTTTCGGCGGCGCCGTTGCCAAAGCCGGCGCGGGCGATGCGCTCGTCCTTCAGCAGGCCACCGCGCGCGGGATCAGCGATGGCCGCGTGGGCGATGATCAACTGCTGCGCGGCGAAGCGGCTCGGGTTGGCCGGATCGATGCGGGTGCGGGTGCGAAAGAAGGTGATCTGCCAGCCGAGCGGCTGCGACATGGTGTCCAGCATGCCGGTCAGGTACCACCATTCGGTGCGAAACGCCGGATGCGCGCCGTGATCGCGCGGGAAGACGAGCGGCCGCGGCGTGACGGCGGCGAAGTCGACTGCGCCGGCGCGTGCGCACGGCAGCGCGGCAGCGGCGGCGAGCAGGGTGCGGCGCTTCATCACCAATCGGCGCGCACTGCCAGCACGGCGTCGGCGGCGACCGCGCGGCGGCCGGCGGCCAGCGCGGTCAACGCCGCGGCGGCCAGCAGCGCCGCGATCAGCCCCGCGACCAACGCCAGCGGCACGTGAAAGCCCATCGTCCAGTGGAACGACTGCGGGTTGACGAACTCGACCAGGATCCAGGCAATGGCCAGGCCAACGGCCAGGCCGAGCACGATCGCCAGCGCCGTGACCAGCAGGCCCTCGATGGCTAGCAGCGCGAGGATCTGGCGCGGCGTGACGCCGAGATGGCGCAGCATGCCGAACTCGCGCATGCGCACGATCGCCTGCGCCGAAAAGGTGGCGGCAATGCCCGTGAGCCCGATGATGATGGCGGCGATCTCCAGCACGTAGGTCACGGCGAAGCTGCGGTCGAAGATGCGCAGGCTGATGGCGCGGATCTCGCCGGCCGAGGCAAACTCGGCGCTTTGCGCCTGCATCCGCGGCTGCAGTTCGGCGATCAGCGCGGCTGCGTTGACGTCGGGCGCCAGCCACAGCGCCGCTTCGGTGCGCGGTGCGGTGCCGGCGAGCCGTTCGTAGTCGGCGACGTCGACGATGATCGCGCCGAACTGCCGCGCGTAGTCGCGCCAGATGCCGGCGACCAGAAAGGGCTGCTCGCGGCCGGCGATTGGCAGGTTGATCGTTTTGCCGACGTGCGCGCCGTAGATGTCGGCGACCGCCTCCGATATCCACGCCGGCGGCGGCTGGCCATCGCGCCAGGCCAGCGCCGCACCGGTCAGCGGCAGCTGGCGCCCGGCGTTGGCTCGGTCGACGCTGCGCACGATCAGCGACACCGGCGCGCGCGCCGCATCGAGCGAGATCTTCAAGTTCAGCGAGAACTCGGCGCGAGCGATGCCCGGATGCGCGGCCAGCAGTCGCTGGTCGTCGGCAGCCAGCGCGGCGGTGGTGCCGCCGAGGCTGCCGGCGGCGGCGGTCGCCGCCCGCACGTAGATGTCGGCCGGCAGCACGCGTCCCAGCCAGTCGTCGACCGAGACGCGAAAGCTCGCCACCATCGTCGCCATCGCGACCATCAGCGCGAAGCTGGCGACGATGCCGGCCGCACCGATGGCGGCGAAGCGCGGCGTCGCGGCCAGCCGCGTGGCGGCGAGCCACCACGGCGCCGCGGTGCCGGTCAGCCGGCGTCGTGACAGCGCGCGCTCGAGCGGGCGAAACAGCAGCGGCGCAACGAGCGGTTTGATGAACAGCGCGGACACGAGCAGCAAGGCAATCGCCGCATAGGCGGCGACCGGAATGCCGCCGACGGCCGGGGCCAGCAGCAGCGCCGCCGCCAGCACCAGCAATGTGATCGCCGGCCACGCGCGCTGGCGGCCGACGTCGCGGTCGAGCCCGCTGCCCGTCTTCAGCGCC
>JBFINI010000627.1:0-1855 GCA_041611275.1 Burkholderiaceae bacterium | reverse complement strand
TGCTGGCCGTGAAGCTGGCGAAGGTGCTGCCGGCCGCGGAGATTTCTCTGCTGAGCCTGCTCGAGGTCATCTTCGGCGTACTGCTGGCCTGGCTGGGTGCCGGCGAAGTGCCGCGCAGTTCGACATTGGCGGGCGGCGCCGTGGTGCTTGCGGCGCTGGTCGCCAACGCGGGCCTGGCCATGCGGCAGCGTCCGGCATCTTGAGTTCGTGTTGATCCGACGAGCCTAGAATGTCGTGCGTGCGTGCGGCAACGCGGGCACAGCACGCAAGAACCAGGTCGAACCGACTCTTGCCACGACAAGGATGTCAGATGACTGAGTCTCGAACCGGACCGCCGCGAGAATCGCCGCAACCAGCAGGGGCGCCTGCCCCGGCGGACGATGAGCAGGTTGACCCCGACGCCATGGCCGAGGCGCACGAATACATCGAGCCGGGGTGGAGGCAGTCCTCGTTCGACCTGGCGTACGGACTCGACGTGATCGATGCAGACGACACGGTGCCCGGCGACCTGCTGGATGACTTGTTCCCCAAGCCGGCCAAGTGAAGCCGGTGCGCCCCGCGTCGAAACCAGCGACCGAACCCTAGGGTGATCACCCAGCGGACGTTCGCGCGACGCGTCTAGCATGCGCCGCATGCAGCGCCTGTCCGGCCTCGACGCCTCCTTCCTGTACCTCGAGTCGCCCGAAATGCCGATGCATGTCGGTGCGCTTCACATCTTCGAGCTGCCTGCGGGTTTTCGCGGGCGCTTCGTCAATGCGCTGCGCAAGCACATCCGCGCGCGTTTGCCGATCGCGCCGGCACTGCGGCGCCGGCTGTGGCTGATGCCGCTCAAGCTTGCCAATCCGGTGTGGGTCGATGCGCTGCCCGATCTGAAGCAGCACATCGTCGACGTCAGGCTGCCGCGACCCGTGCGCGGGCACAAGGCGGGCGACGAGATGGCGCGGCTCGAGACCCTCGTCGCCGAACTGCACACGCAACTGCTCGACCGTGACCGGCCGCTGTGGAAGTTCCACGTCATCGACGGCCTCGCGCCTGGCGAGGGCGGCAGCAAGCGCGTGGCGCTCTATACCCAGCTGCATCATGCCGCTGTCGATGGCCAGGCCGCCGTGGCGCTGGCCAACGCCATCCTCGACGTCAGCCCGGCGCCGCGGGCGATCGACGCGCGTGTGTCCGGACGCGGCAAACGCCTGGAGTTCGGCATGGTCGAGATGATCTCCGGCGCCGTCGTCAGTGAGGTGCACCAGATCACGCAGCTGATCCGTGCCTTGCCGGGCGCAGTCAGCGCGCTGTCGTCGACGGCCAGGCGACTCGTCGCGCGCAGCGAGCTCGTCACCGGCCGCAAGCGCGCCGGCAGCCTGGGCCTGGCCCCGCGCACCCGGCTCAACGACTCGGTCACCGCCGGCCGTGCGTTCGCGGCAGTCTCGTTGCCATTGCAGGAACTGAAGGCGCTGGGCCGGCAGCACGGCGCAACCCTCAACGACATGCTGCTGATGCTGTGCAGCACCGCGCTCAGACGCCACTTCGGCCGACACGGACCGCTGCCGCGCAAGTCGCTGGTCGCGGCGGTGCCGGTGTCACTGCGCGTGCAGGGCGATGACAGCGCCGACAACCAGGCCTCGATGACACTCGTCAGCCTGGGCACCCACATCGCCGACCCGTTGCGCCGGCTGGCGCACATCAAGGCCGCGACCCAGTCGATGAAGGCCACCCTGGCGGGCGTGAAAAGCGTGCTGCCGACGGATTTCCCGTCGCTCGGCGTGCCCTGGCTGATGCAGGCAGCCACCTTGCTTTACCAGCGAGCGCGGGTCGCCGACAGGCTGCCACCGGTGGCCAATGTCGTGATCTCCAACGTGCC
>JBFINI010000626.1:0-1866 GCA_041611275.1 Burkholderiaceae bacterium | reverse complement strand
CTCGCCCGCCAACACGCCACGGAGACCCGCGACATGCTCGGCCTGATGCAAGACCAACCGCTGGCGATTTCGAGCCTGATCGAGTTCGCCGCGCGCCACCACCACGACGTGCAGATCGTGTCGCGCCGCGTCGAAGGCGACATCCATCGCTATACGTACCGCGACGCTGCGGCGCGTTCGCGCCAGGTGGCGGGCGCACTGGATCGCCTGGGGCTTGCGTTCAGCGACCGCGTCGCCACGCTGGCCTGGAACGGCTATCGCCACTTCGAGCTGTATTTCGGCGTCGCGGGCAGCGGGCGCGTGCTGCACACCCTGAATCCGCGCCTGGCGCCCGACCAGGTGGCCTGGATCGCCAACCATGCCGAGGACAGGGTGCTGGCCTTCGACCTCAGCTTTCTGCCGATCGTCAAGGCCGTCTGGCGCCAGTGCACGACGGTGAAGCACTGGATCGCGCTCTGCGGTGCCGACGCAGTGCCCGCCGACAGCGGCATCGAAGGCCTGCTGAGCTACGAAGCCTGGATCGGCGCAGAGAGCGAGGCCTACGACTGGCCGGTGTTCGACGAACGCAGTGCCGCCACGCTGTGCTACACGAGCGGCACCACCGGCAATCCGAAGGGGGTGCTCTACAGCCACCGCTCGACCCTGCTGCACGCCTGGGGCGGTGCGCTGCCCGATGCGCTCAACCTGTCGGCGCGCGACTGCGTGCTGCCGGTGGTGCCAATGTTCCACGTCAATGCGTGGGGCATCCCGTACAGCGCGGCGATGACCGGGGCCAAGCTGGTCTTTCCCGGGGGCGCGCTGGACGGCAAGTCGATCCATGAACTGCTCGAGTCCGAACAAGTCACGATGGCGGCCGGCGTGCCTACCGTGTGGCTGATGCTGCTCAATCATGTGCGCGAAAACAAGCTCGGGTTCAGCCACATGCGGCGCACGGTGATCGGCGGTTCGGCCTGCCCGCCGGCCATGATCAGGTCCTTCCGCGACGACTACAACGTGACCGTGATGCACGCCTGGGGCATGACCGAGATGTCGCCGCTCGGCACGGTGTGCAGCCTCAAGCTGGCGCAGCGCCGGCTCGCTGCCGATGCGCAACTTTCGCTGATGGCAAAGCAGGGCCGCGCGGTGTTCGGCGTCGAGATGCGCATCGTCGGGCCCGATGGCAGGGAACTGCCCTGGGACGGCAAGACCAGCGGCGACCTGCACGTCAAGGGCCCGTGGATCATCTCGAGCTACTTCAAGGGCGAGGGCGGCGACCCGCTGGTCGACGGCTGGTTCCCGACCGGCGACGTGGCGACGATCGATGCCGACGGCTTCATGCAGATCACCGACCGCAGCAAGGACGTGATCAAGTCCGGCGGCGAATGGATCAGCTCGATCGACATCGAGAACGTCGCCGTGGCCCACCCGGCGGTGGCGATGGCCGCCTGCATCGCACTGCCGCATCCGAAGTGGGACGAGCGGCCGCTGCTGGTGGTGGTCAAGAAGCCCGGCGCGGAGGTCACGCGCGACGAGCTGCTGCGCTTCTACGAAGGCAAGGTCGCCAAGTGGCAGGTGCCCGACGACGTGGTCTTCGTCGATGCGATCCCGCTCGGGGCCACTGGCAAGATGCAGAAGAACAAGCTGCGCGAGCAGTTCAAGGATCACCGCCTGCCCGGCGCCTGAGCCGGCAGAATCGAATCAAACCCAAGGAGAACCGATGAATCTCAAAGAGAGCTTGTGCGCCGGCGCTGTCGCCATGATCCTCTCGGGCACCGCGATGGCCCAGAAGGGCGAAACCGTCAAGATCGCCTGGATCGACGCGCTGACCGGGATGACGGCCGCGACCGGGCAGAACCAGCTGCGCGGCTTCCAGTACCTGGCCGAACG
>JBFINI010000625.1:0-1872 GCA_041611275.1 Burkholderiaceae bacterium | reverse complement strand
TGAACGGCAACGGTGTCGAGGGGCTTGCCGGCCGGTTGCGTAAGCTGATGAACAAGCGCAGCGTCGAAGGTGGTCGCCTGGCCAACCTGCGTCCGTACCAAACGTCAGCGACCGTCATCTACTACCGCAAGGGTCAGGCGGCGGTCGCCGAAGAAGTCGCAAGCCGGATGCCGATCGAAGCCCGGCTCGAGATGAGTGCCGACATTGGCGATGACCTGGAGTTGCGCGTCGTCATCGGCCACGACGTGCGCCACGCGTCCGCTTGTGCCATGCTCGCGGCCTGCGGTCAACGCGGCGCCGTGCAGGTGGCGTCGCGCCGACCGGCCGACCACTGATCGCTGTCCTGCCCGGGCAATCGGCTTCGCTGACTACACGCCGGGCGATCGCGACCCGCGCATCGAGGCGGCTATCTCGCGCAGCAGCCGCTGCGCCAGCGCGATCGCCACCTGGCGGCGATAGTTCGCGGCGGTCGCCGTCGTTCGCATCGGGCTCACCTGCTTGCTGATGCGCTTGCCAAGCGCGGTGAGCATCGCCTCATTGACCGGCGCGCCGCACAGCGCATCGGTATCGGCGAGCAGCAGCGGGCGCGAATTCGTCCCGGTCAGCGCCAGCCGCAACGACGCCAGCTTGCCATCGCTGAAGACTGCGCGCACCGCCACACCGGCGAGCGGAAAATCCATCGCGCCGCGCACGCGCGCCTTGCGATAGGCGGATAGTGCGCCGGCCGGCTGCGCCGGGATACGCACGGCGGCGAGCAGTTCGCCCGGCTGCAGGCGCAGCGGTTTCGCGCCGTCGTCGTCGTAAAGCTCGACCAGCGGCAATGAACTCGTGCACTTTTCGTCGGCAATGTCGACGCTTGCGTCGAGCGCAATCAGCGCCGGCGCGAGGTCGCCACTGAACGCCGCGTGGCAGCGCTTGCCCTGCGGCGCGACGTGACAGATCTCGCCGCCGTGCTTCAGGCAATAGTCGTTCGACCGCCGCCACCACTCGCTCTGGTTGTAGAACACGCAGCGCGTATCGAGACACAGGTTGCCGCCCAGCGTGGCCACCGCACGATGGCCCGGCCCGGCCACGCTCGCCGCCGCCTGCGCCAGCGCCGGCAGTTCGTGCGCGATCATCGGGTCGGTCGCCAGCCGCGCCAGCGTGACGCCGGCGCCGAAGTGCCAGCCCCGCGCGTTGCGCGTCATGTCGGCGAAACCATCGATCGCCGACACGTCGATCAGGTCGGACGGCGCGCCCAGGCCACGGCGCAGGTTCGGCAGCAGGTCGGTGCCGCCAGCGATGATGCGCGCGCCGGGCAGCTGCGCCAGAAGCGCAGCTGCCTGTGCGGCCGTCGTGGCCGCATGCAGCGTGAATGGCGCCATGGCGTCCATCGCCGTCACGCTTCTTCCTTCTGTTGCGATTCGGCGATCGCCCTGGCCAGGCGCTGCGCCCGCGCGCGCGCCTGCAGCGCCTCGAGCAGTCGATCGGGCGAGGCCGGCAAATCATGCAGGCGCAATCCGGTTGCGTCGGCAATCGCGTTGGTCAGTGCCGGCAGGAAACCGGACAGCGATCCCTCGCCGGCCTCCTTGGCGCCGAACGGCCCGTTCGGATCGGGCGCCTCGACGATGAAGGTGTCGATCGGCGGCGATTCGACGATGGTCGGCACGCGGTAGTCGAGGAAGTTGGCGGCCAGCGGCAGCCCGTCGTGATACTTCGTCTCCTCGCACAGTGCCTGGCCCATCCCCATCCACACCGAGCCCTGCACCTGCCCTTCGACCGCCAGCGGATTGATCGCGCGGCCGCAGTCGTGCGCGACCCACACCCGCACCACCTGCACCACACCGGTGGCCTCGTCGACGTCGACCTCGACCACCTGCGCCGCGTACGAAT
>JBFINI010000624.1:0-1875 GCA_041611275.1 Burkholderiaceae bacterium | reverse complement strand
CCGCCACCACCTCGTCGTCGGCCCCGGCAAGCAACTGCATCGCCAGCATCAAGGCCGTGACGCCGGACGATGTGACCGCGACGCGGTCGACGCCGACAGGCCGGTGCAAGGCGCTGGTGTAGGCCGCCAAGCCGTCGCGCAGTTCGAGCAGGCCGAGGTTGTGTGCATAGAAGGTTTCGCCGCGCATCAGCGACGCTGCGGCCGCCTCGCGTACCGCGGCCGGCGTGACCTCGTCACTCTCGCCGAACCAGAATGCCAGCACGTCACTGCGGCCCAGGGCAGCGTTGGCGACCTCGCGGATGCGCGAGGCCGGCAAGTTCTCGATCGCGCTGCGCATGGAATTTCTCCTCCTTCTTGGGCTTGCTGCTGTACCGATGGCTGACAGTCAGCGCGGGCGTCGATGCACGGGAACAGGTCAGTCGATGGCATCGAGTGCCCAGCGCGGCTTGACGTCGACCGTCAGGCTGCGCACGGGCTGCGTTCGCCCGGCTTGCACGCGCATCGCGGCAGCCAGGGCAATCATCGCGCCGTTGTCACTGCACAGCGGCAGTTCGGGGTAGTGCACACGCACGCCCGCCTTGGCGCAAGTGCAACTCAATTGCGCGCGCAGTTCGCTGTTGGCGCCGACACCACCGGCCACCACCAGCCGTGCCAGCGCGCAATCGCTCAGCGCTCGCATCGACTTCTTGACCAGCACCTCGACGATTGCCGCCTGCGTCGATGCCGCGAGGTCCGCACGCTGGCGCGCATCGGGCGCCGGGCCGAGCTTGCGCACCTGCGTGGCGACGGCGGTCTTCAGGCCGGCGAACGAGAAGTCGAGATCACCACTGTGCAGCAACGGTCGTGGCAGGATGAACCCGGCGGGATTGCCTTGTGCGGCCAGTTGTGCCAGCGGCGGGCCTCCGGGATAGCCCAGACCCAGCAGCTTGGCACTCTTGTCGAAGGCTTCGCCGGCCGCATCGTCGATCGTCTCTCCGAGCAGCGTGTAGTCGCCGACCCCATCGACGCGCATCAACTGCGTGTGTCCGCCAGAGACGAGCAGCGCCACGAAGGGAAACTCGGGTGGGTCACCCGACAGGAACGGCGACAGCAGGTGACCTTCGAGGTGGTGCACGCCCAGCGCCGGCTTGCCCAGTGCCGCAGCCAGCGCGCAGCCGATGCCGGCGCCAACCAGCAATGCACCGGCCAGGCCCGGCCCGCGCGTATAGGCGACCAGATCGATGTCCTTCCGGTCAGCCCCTGCCTCGGCCAGCACCTCTCGCGTCAGGGGCAGAACGCGACGGATGTGGTCACGCGAAGCCAGCTCGGGCACGACGCCGCCGTAGGCTCGATGCATGTCGACCTGACTGTGAAGCGTATGTGCGAGCAGCCGCGGCGCCTCGTCGGCCAGCGATTGCACCAACGCAACTCCGCTTTCGTCGCACGACGTCTCGATTCCCAGAACCAGCATCGGTCCAGTGTAGCCAGACGACTGAAGCCGACTCGGACCGTGAAATGAGACACGCCGTCTGCGAATGAAAACAACGCAGCCTCAGAACAAACCCGCAAACGGGGCCTATTTGCATGGCTCGATACCGCGTGCACGGCTACGCTTGAGGCCACACAACTGTTCAAGGGCCGCTGGCTGTCGCGCGCCCGAACGCGACGACGATGAAGGAATTCAAACTCGCGGCCTGGCCCGAGCTTCCTGCGCCCTACCACCGTACGGTCTATCGCCGCATGCTCAGCGACCTGTCGCACCGCTACATGTCGGTGCCGCAGTTGGTGCAATCCAGCGGCGCGACCAAGCTCGAGGTGCGCACCTTCATGCAGATGCTCAACGAACGCGGCTTGCTACGTGAGCGCGAGGGCGAAACCGAATCCTTCTTTGATTCT
>JBFINI010000623.1:0-1881 GCA_041611275.1 Burkholderiaceae bacterium | reverse complement strand
TCGGACTGATTGCCGCTGTCGGGGTGTGGGGGTTGGGGATGTCGCTGGGCGCCGCGGTGCTGCTCGGCGCCATCCTGGCGCCGACCGACCCGGTGCTCGCTTCGGGCGTGCAGGCGGAACCTGGCGTCGACCCGGACCGACTCCGTTTCAGCCTTGCCGGCGAAGGCGGCCTGAACGACGGCACCGCATTTCCGTTCGTGATGCTGGGCCTGGGGCTGCTGGGTCTGCACGAACTCGGTGCAGGTGGTTGGCGCTGGTGGGCGATCGACCTGCTGTGGGCCACGGTGGGCGGACTCGCCATCGGGGCAGCCATGGGCGCGCTCATCGGCAATCTCGTCGTTTACCTGCGCGCCCACCACAAGGAAGCCGTCGGACTGGACGAGTTCCTTTCGCTCGGCCTGATAGCGGTCGCCTATGGGGTGGCGCTGCTATGCCTTACTTCCGGGTTTCTAGCCGTGTTTGCGGCCGGCCTGGCGCTCCAACGCGTAAAGGAACGGCCGCAAGGCGCAACCCAGGCGGTCGGCGCGTCCGCCGGGTCACCTCTATCCGCTGGCGCCGCGCGGTACATGCACTCGCACAATGCGAGCGCGGCGATGACGCTTGCGGTGCAGGGATTCAACGAGCAGCTGGAAAAGCTGGCCGAGCTGGCGATCGTTCTACTCGTCGGCGCGATGCTGTCGTACGCGGTCGTCTCGATCGACCTGTGGTGGTTCATCGCACTGCTGTTCCTGGTGCTGCGTCCGTTGGCCGTTGCGACCGGTACGCTGGGCGAGCCGATGACGGCACGTCAACGCTCGATGATCAGCTGGTTCGGCATTCGCGGAATCGGCTCGCTGTTCTATCTGCTGTTCGCCATTCGACACGGCGTGACCGGACCGCTGGCGCAGCAGTTGATCACTTTCACGCTGGTGACGGTGGCCGCGTCCATCGTGCTGCACGGCGTGTCGGTGCGACCACTGATGCGGCAATACATGCGGCGCAAGTCCCCGCCGGCGTGATGAAGTCACACTCGCGCCTCGGCGGGCGCGCGATGACAGCGCCGCAGCCGTCACTGACGCACAATGCGACATTCAGGCACGGACCTGCTGCGCTCGCCACCGCTGCGTCTCGATCCTTACATGGCCGATAGCGCCAACCGCCACGATGCGCTGACACACCGATGATCGAACCCATTCTGCTTGCCGCCGCCTGCATCTATACCTTTGATCAGAAGCGGCCGCTGACAAACGCGAGCGGCTTCTTCTTCGCCCGTGATGAACGCCTGTTCCTGGTGACGAGCCGTCACGTGGTCATCGACGAACCGAGCAGGCACTTTCCAAACCTCATCGAGATCGAGTTGCACACCGATCCGGACAACCTCACGCAGTCCACCGGCTTCTCGATTCCGCTGTACCGCGATGGCAAGAGCATCTGGCGCCAGGGCCAGGACAGCGCTGGCGACATCGACGTGGCGGTGATCGAGATCGAACGATCCGCGCTACCCGCAACGACCGTCTACCGTGCCTTTACGCCGCACCACCTTCCCGCTCCGCGCGAGCAGATTGAGGTCGGCACGTCGCTGCTGGTGGTGGGCTTTCCGCTGGGCTTTCACGACTCGCTGCACCACATGCCGGTCGTGCGCCACGCCGTGATCGCCTCTTCGTTCGGCCTGCGTTTCAAGGGCCAGGGCTACTTTCTCACCGATGCGCGAACGCACCGCGGAACCAGCGGCGCGCCGGTGGTCAAGCGCCTGGCCCAGCCGAATCCGCAACAACTCGACCTGCCGTGGATGCTGCTTGGCGTGCACTCGGCACGGCTTGACGTCGGAACGCGTGATCTGAAGCTGGACGAGGCGCTCGGCCTGAACTGCGCCTGGTATGCCGATATCCTGCTGACACTCAC
>JBFINI010000622.1:0-1885 GCA_041611275.1 Burkholderiaceae bacterium | reverse complement strand
GGACGATCGGATCGGTGAAATACACGGGGACGTCGGTGATGCGCTCGACGCCATCGACGAGGTCATCATGCAACAGCGCCGGCGCGATCGACGTCTTGTTCGACAGTCGCGCTGCCACGTCGGCCGGCAGCGCCTGCGCGCGCACCGCCTCCGGCGAGTCGTAGTCGAAGCCGGCGAGCTCGAGCTGGTTGCCGAGCACGCGCAGCACTTTCCAGCCCGGACGCGCCTCACCGAGCGGCCGCACGACGCCGTTGAAAGTCTGCACCCGACCTTCGCAATTGACGAATGTGCCCGCGGTTTCGGTGAAGGGTGTGATCGGCAAGATCGCGTCGGCGTACTCGAGTGCGCCGTTGCGATAGGAAGAAAACGAGATCACGGTATCGGCCGCATTCAAGGACTTGAGCGTCGCGGCCGGATCGGCGCTGTCGTATTCAGGCTCGCAGTTGAACAGCAGGTAGGCGCGGCACGGCGCGCTGACCATCGTGGCGGCATTCAAGCCGCCTGGGCCGGGCAAGGCATCGACGATATATCCGCCGACGCTGTTGGCCGCTTCGCCGATGACGCCAAAGCGGCAGCCTGTCGCCTGCGCGATCCACGCCGCCCAGGCCTGCAACTGCGCAGCCTGCGGATGCTGAGCGGCGGCGTTGCCAAGCAGAATCGCCCCAGCCTTGCCGGCGCACAGGCTGGCGGCGATCTTCTGCGCCACCTCGCCGGCAGCGATATCGGCCGCCGGCGCGACGAGGCCCTTGATCGCCGCAGCCGCCGCGGCGATCTCGGCGAGCATCCGCACCCACGCACTCGGCCGCACGATCGCGCGCGCAGTCAGCGGCATCAACAGATCGTCGTCGACCGCATGCAGCACGCTCACCTGCGCGCCGCGTTTGCCGGCGTGACGCACGCGCGCCGCCAGCAGCGGATGGTCCTTGCGCAGGAACGAGCCGACCAGCAGCAGCCGGTCCAGCGTATCGATCTCGGCCACCGGCATGCCGAGCCAGGGGCTGCCCTGCTGCTTCCCATCGGCACTGAAATCGCTCTGACGCATGCGGAAATCGATGTTCTCCGAGCCGAGCGCGCGCATCAGCTTGCCGAGCAGGAACAGTTCTTCCACCGTGCTGGCCGGCGAAGCCAGCGCGCCGATGCTGCCGGCGCCGTGCTTGTTCCTGACGTCGGCCAGCGCATGGGCCGCGTAGGCCAGCGCCTGCGGCCAATCGACCTCCTGCCACTTGCCGCCCTGCTTGAGCATCGGCCGTGTCAAACGATCGGCCGCGTATAGCCCTTCATAGGAAAAGCGGTCGCGGTCCGACAGCCAGCACTCGTTGACCGCCTCGTTCTCCAGCGGCACCACACGCAGCACGCGATGGTTCTTCACCTGCACCACCAGGTTCGAGCCCAGCGCATCGTGCGGGCTGACGCTCTTGCGCCGCGATAGTTCCCAGGTGCGCGCGGCGTAGCGAAACGGCTTGCTGGTCAGCGCGCCGACCGGACACAGGTCAATCATGTTGCCCGAGATCTCGGAGCCGACCGCGCCGTCGATGAACGACAGGATTTCCGCGTGCTCGCCGCGCCCGGCCATGCCGAGTTCCATGATGCCGGCGATCTCCTGGCCGAAACGAACACAGCGCGTGCAGTGGATGCAACGCGGCATCTCGTCGGCCGAGATCAGCGGGCCGAGGTTCTTGGCGAAGACAACCCGTTTTTCCTCGGCATAGCGCGAGGCAGAGCCACCGTAGCCGACGGCCAGGTCCTGCAGCTGACATTCACCACCCTGGTCGCAGATCGGGCAGTCGAGCGGGTGGTTGATCAGCAGGAACTCCATCACGTTGCGCTGCGATTTCAGCGCCTTGTCGCTGCGCGTGACGACCTTCATGCCATCCATCACCGGTGT
>JBFINI010000621.1:0-1889 GCA_041611275.1 Burkholderiaceae bacterium | reverse complement strand
CGTGCGCGAGATCGCCGAGCAGCACGACGCGACGGTGCACATCGGCACCAATCCGCGGTCACCTGAGGCTCAGCTTCCAGGGGCGCTGATCCGCGTCGAGTTTGCGTTTGCGGCGCCATCGGCGCCGCCGACTCTGCAGCCGTCGTGACCTCGATGCACCGATTTGACCCTGCGCGCGCGAACGAAGATAATTCGCGCCCTCTGCCGCTCGGCGGAGTTTGCCCTACAGGCGGATTAGCTCAGCTGGTTAGAGCAGAGGAATCATAATCCTTGTGTCCGGGGTTCGAGTCCCTGATCCGCCACCACTTCCCTGTCCTGTGCCAGCGAGGCTGCTCATGCGCATCACGTCATTGCTGACCGGCGCCACTGTCGCCCTGCTGTTCGCGGCGGCCGTATCGGCACAGATCGTGTCGCGCTTCATTCCGGCGGACGCGCCGCGCGGGCGCTTCACGCCGGCGCAGTTCCCTGAGGTCACCATCAACGGCAAGCCGCTGCGGCTGGCGCCGGGCGCGCGGATCCTGATGCCCAATAACCTGACGGTCACGCCGAACCAGGTGGCGGCGAACACGCTGGTCCGTTACCGCCTTGACGCGCAGGGACTTGTGCACACGGTGTGGGTACTGAGTCCCGAGGAAGCCCGCAAACGCTGAGCCGCGATGAGCAAGAAGCTTTTCATTCGCACTTTCGGCTGCCAGATGAACGAGTACGACTCGGCCAGGATGGCGGACGTGCTGCACGCCGAGCAGGGGCTGACCCTGACCAGCGATCTCACCGATGCCGACGTGGTGCTGTTCAACACCTGCTCGGTACGCGAAAAGGCGCAGGAAAAGGTCTTCTCCGACCTCGGCCGCGCACGGCAGTTGAAGCTCAGCAAGCCGGAGTTGCTCATCGGCGTCGGCGGTTGCGTGGCCAGCCAGGAAGGCGCGGCGATCGTCACACGCGCGCCCTACGTCGATATGGTGTTCGGCCCGCAGACGCTGCACCGGCTGCCGGCGCTGATTGAACGGCGCCGCAGCACCGGCCAGCCACAGGTCGACATTTCGTTTCCGGAGATCGAGAAATTCGATGCGCTTCCACCGCCGCGCGTCGATGGCGTCAGCGCCTTTGTCTCGATCATGGAAGGCTGCAGCAAGTACTGCAGTTTCTGCGTGGTGCCCTATACCCGCGGCGAAGAAGTTTCGCGCCCGTTCGACGACGTGCTGACCGAGGTTGCGGACCTCGCCGAGCAGGGCGTGCGCGAAGTCACCCTGCTTGGCCAGAACGTCAACGCCTATCGCGGGCTGATGGGCAATGCGCAGATTGCGGATTTTGCCTTGCTGCTCGAGTACGTGGCCGAGATTCCCGGCCTCGAACGCATCCGCTACACCACTTCGCATCCGAAGGAATTCACGCCGCGGCTGATCGACGCCCACGCCCGGTTGCCGAAGCTCGCCGCGCACGTGCACCTGCCGGTGCAGTGCGGGTCGGACCGGATTCTCGCTGCGATGAAGCGCGGTTACACGGTGCTCGAGTACAAGGCGATCATCCGGCGGCTGCGCGAAGCGCGGTCGGACATCTCGATTTCGTCGGATTTCATCGTCGGCTTTCCCGGCGAGAGCGAGGATGATTTCGCCCGCACGCTGCGATTGGCTGAAGAAATCGGCTTCGATGCCAGCTTCTCGTTCGTCTACAGCCGCCGGCCCGGAACACCGGCTGCCGAGCTCGCTGATGACACGCCGCAGGCGATCAAGCTGGCCCGGCTGCAGCGGCTGCAAATGGTGATCAACGAGACCGCCGCGCGCATCAGCGCGGCGATGGTCGGCTCAACGCAACGCATCCTGGTCGAAGGGCCGTCGAAGAAAGACCCGGCGGAACTGATGGGCCGCAGTGAAAACAACCGCGTGGTCAAT
>JBFINI010000620.1:0-1896 GCA_041611275.1 Burkholderiaceae bacterium | reverse complement strand
CGCCTGGGGCTCGGTGGTCTCGCGCTTTCGGTCTTCACCGAGATGACGCCGCCACCGATGGCCGAGACCGGTGGCCTGGCCAATGCCATCTTCGGTTCGGTGGTGATGGTCTCGCTGGCCACGCTGCTGGGCACGCCGATCGGGATCCTGGCCGGTATCTACCTCGCCGAATACGGGCAGAAGGCCTGGCTCGGCAGGATCACCAGCTTCATCAACGACATCCTGCTGTCGGCCCCCTCGATCGTCATCGGCCTGTTCATCTATGCCGTCGTGGTCGCGCGTCTGAAGAGCTTCTCCGCGCTTGCCGGCGTGCTGGCCTTGGCCCTGATCGTGATCCCAGTGGTGATCCGGCAGACGCAGAACATGCTGGTACTGATTCCGAATTCGCTGCGCGAAGCGGCCTACGCGCTGGGCACGCCGAAGTGGAAGGTGATCTACTCGGTGACACTGAAGGCCGCGCGCGCCGGCGTCATCACCGGCGTGTTGCTGGCGCTGGCGCGCATTGCCGGTGAAACCGCACCGCTGCTGTTCACCGCCCTGTCCAACCAGTTCTGGACCAGCGACCTGAGCGAGCCGATGGCCAGCCTGCCGGTGACCATCTTCAAGTTTGCGATGAGCCCGTACGAGAACTGGCAGAAACTGGCCTGGGCCGGGGTCTTCCTGATCACGCTGGGCGTGCTGGCGCTGAACATCCTGGCCCGCGTGCTGTTTCGCCAGAAGCAGTGACGCGTGCCTTCGCGACCCCATACCCGAACAGACCCATGGACGCCAAAGTCGAGACTCCCGTGACCGAAAAGGCCAAGCTCACGGTGCGCAACCTGAACTTCTACTATGGCAAGTTCCTGGCCTTGAAGAACATCAACCTGGACGTTCCCGAGCGCAAGGTGACGGCCTTCATCGGGCCTTCGGGCTGCGGCAAGAGCACGCTGCTGCGCTGCTTCAATCGCATGTTCGAGCTCTACCCGGAGCAGCGCGCCGAGGGCCAGGTTCTTCTCGACGGCGAGGATGTGCTGCGGTCCAAACTCGACGTCAGCCTGATCCGCGCCAAGATCGGCCTGGTGTTCCAGAAGCCCACGCCGTTTCCGATGTCGATCTACGACAACATCGCCTTCGGCGTGCGACTGTTCGAGCAACTGCCGCGCGTCGAGATGGACGAACGCGTGGAGTGGGCGCTGAAGAAGGCGGCGCTATGGGGCGAAGTCAAGGACAAGCTCGGCCAGAGCGGTGCGGGCCTGTCGGGCGGCCAGCAACAACGTCTGTGCATCGCGCGTGGCATCGCCATCAAGCCCGAGGTGCTCCTGCTCGACGAGCCGTGTTCGGCGCTGGACCCGATCTCGACCGGCAAGATCGAGGAGCTGATCCACGAACTGAAGACCGACTACACGGTGGTCATCGTGACCCACAACATGCAACAGGCGGCGCGCTGCTCGGATTACACCGCCTACATGTACCTCGGCGACCTGATCGAGTTCGGGCCGACAGCCGAGCTGTTCATGAAACCGAAGAAGCGCGACACCGAGGACTACATCACCGGCCGCTTCGGCTGACGCGGAGTTCAAGATGAGTGAAAAGCATCTTTCGACCCAGTTCGACGCCGAACTGGCAGGGATATCCAATCGCGTGCTCGAAATGGGCGGACTGGTCGAATCCCAGGTCACGCAGTCGGTCCGCGCGCTGACGCAATTCAGCGGCGAGATCGCTGGCCAGGTGTTGAAGGTCGAGGAGCGCGTCAATGCGATGGAGATGGAGATCGATCGCGACCTGTCGGCCATCATCGCTCGCCGCCAGCCCACGGCGCGCGACCTGCGCCTGCTGATCGCGATCAGCAAGACGATCGCCAACCTCGAACGCGTCGGCGACGAGGCCGTTCGCGTCGCCCGCATGGTGCAGCGCCTG
>JBFINI010000619.1:0-1900 GCA_041611275.1 Burkholderiaceae bacterium | reverse complement strand
GCGAGCACGCGGGCCGGATCGCCGATCTCCTCGGCGATGGCCAGACTTTCGACCAGACAGCTCTGCGCTGCCTCGTAACGGCCGAGATAGAAACTCAGCTGTCCAAGATCGCACAGGCCGCGGCTGCGGTTGAAATTGCGCGCCTGCGCGCCAGGCCGGGCCAGCGCCTCGGCGCTGATCTGGTGTCCGAGCGCGAGCAGGCCACGACTGAGCCAGTAGAACTTGAGCGAGTAGACCAGGCGCATATCGAGTTCGGCGCCGTGCGGCGTTTGGTCGCACCAGCCGTGTGCGGCCAACAGGTTATCGCCCTCAAGATCAAGCTTCTTCAGCCATTCGCCCTGCTGCGGTCCGAGCAGTTCCGGCCTCGCCTGCTCGGCAAAGGCGACGAAAGCCTCGAGGTGTCGACCGCGGCTGGCGGCTTCATCGCCCGAAGCGGCGAGTCTTTCCAGCGCATAGGCGCGCACCGTGTCGAGCATGCGGTAACGCCCACCCTCAGGCTCGAGCACGACCAACGATTTCTCCACCAGCCGCGCGAGCAGCTCGAGCACGTCGTCGCGCAGGATCGGCTCGGCGGCGACCACAGATTCGGCGGACTCGAGTGTCCAGCCGCCAGCGAACACGGACAGGCGGCGGAAAGCAATGCACTCGGCTTCCGACAGCAGGTCATGGCTCCAGTCGATCAGCGCGCGCAGCGTGCGCTGGCGCGGCAGCACGGTCGAATCGGCGGATACCAGCAGGCGGAAACGATCGTTCAGCCGCGCGGCGATCGATTCGACCGGCAGCGCACGCACACGGGCCGCCGCCAGTTCGATGGCCAGCGGAATGCCGTCGAGCCGCTCACTGATTTGCGCAACCGCCGCGGCCGTTCGCGCATCGATGCGAAAGTCCGCCTGCGCCGCGGCGGCGCGATCAACGAACAGGCGAACGGCGGCGTGGCGCAAGAGCATGTCCGGCGCCTGTGCGGCGTTGGCCCCTGCCTTTGGCGCAGCCAGCGTTGGCACCGCGAACGCCGTTTCGCCGGCAATCTGCAGGGCAACGCGGCTGGAGGCGAGCACCGTCACTTGCGGCCCCGCTTCGAGCAGCGTCTTGGCCAGCGCCGCGCAGGCTGCAAGCACATGCTCGCAGTTATCAAGCACGAGCAGCAGCTGCCGATCGCGCACGAAGCGGACCAGCGCCTCGACCAGCGGTCGGTCGGCGTCCTGCTTGACCCCGAGCACCATGGCCAGCGCGCGCGGCACGGCGGCAGGATCGGTCAATGGCGCAAGTTCGATGAACCAGACGCCGTCCGGATAGTCGTCGAGCACTTCGGCGGCGAGCTGCGCCGAGAGCCGCGACTTGCCGATGCCGCCCATGCCGACGAGCGTCAGGAGCCGGGTCTTGCCGAGCAGGCGGCGCGCCTGCGCGAGTTCGTCTTCACGGCCGATGAACGAGTTCAACTGCTGCTTCAGGTTGTTCGGGGTGACTTCGAGCGAGCGCAGGGCCGGAAATTCGGCGCGCAATTGCGGGTGCATCAGCTGGTACAGCGGCTCGGCACTGGCCAGATCGCGCAGCCGCACGCGGCCGAGTGCTCGCAGCGAGGTTTCAGCGGGCAGACGGCGGCCGAGAAGATCGGCGATCGCCTGCGAGACCAGCACCTGTCCGCCGTGCGCCGCGCTCATCACGCGCGCAGCGCGGTTCACCGCCGGTCCGTAGAAGTCGCCGTCGCGGCGTTCATCAGCGCCGGCATGCAGGCCGCAGCGCAGCTGCAGTGGCAACCACCCCGCCGTCGCGGCAGCGGCCAGCGCGCGCTGCATATCGAGAGTTGCCTCCAGGGCATCGAGCGCATCGCCGAACGCTGCATGCACGCCGTCACCGGTGCTCTTGACCAGCGTGCCGTGATGCCGTGCCACTGCCGCGCGCG
>JBFINI010000618.1:0-1902 GCA_041611275.1 Burkholderiaceae bacterium | reverse complement strand
GTGCGCCCGCGCAAGCAGCGCGATCACCGCCACGGCGATCAGCAGGCCGGCGACCGTGCCGCTGACCAGACCCTGCACCGATTTGGCGACCAGATCGCCGAGCCATTCGCGCGCCGGATCCTTCAGATGCGCGCCACCGAAGGCCAGCCGCGGAAAGTCGCGCACCGCCTTGCCATCCACTTCCATCGACTCCTTGGTGAACTGCAGGTACGCCAGCGGCGCCGAATAGGTTTTCTCGGCGCCTTCGATCTGCTTGATCAGCAGCTGGTCGAGCACCGAGTAGGTGCGCGTCGAGTACGCCGGCGGCGCGTCGGCAGCGGCGCCGGGCACCGGCGGCAGCAGCGGCCGGAAGTGGATCGAATCGAGCACGGCGGTCAGCAGGAAGCCGCTGAGCACAACCAGCGCGCACATGGCCGCAGCGTCACGAAAGACGCTGCGCCAGGTGGCACGCAGGTCGGGCGAGCGGCGCGCGTGCCAGACGTATAGCAACAGCCCGGCCAGCAGCCCGAACAGCGCGACGTCGGTGGCGAGAAAGACGAACTTCGGCATCGTCGTCTAGGCCAGCCGCACGCGCGGGTCGGCGACCGTGTAGGAGATGTCGGTCAGGATCAGGCCGATGATGTACAGCACCGAGCCGAGGAAGACCATCGCCCGAACGACCGCGAAGTCCTGCGCATTGATCGCGTCGATGGTGTAGCTGCCCAGCCCCGGAATGCCGAAGAAGCTTTCCATGATCAGGCTGCCGAGAAACAGCAGCGGCAGCACGGCCACGGTCGAGGTCAGGATTGGCAGCGAGGCGTTGCGCAGCACATGGCGGAAAAGCACCGCCGCTTCCGACAGGCCCTTGGCGCGGGCCGTTCGCACGTAGTCCTTGCTGATTTCCTCGAGAAACATGGTCCGGTACAGCAGCGAGTCGGCGCCCAGGCGCGCCACCACGCCGATCAGGATCGGCAGCGCGAGAAAGACAAGGAGGTTCAAGCCGCCGGCAAAGCCGGAGATCGGCACCAGCCGCAGCAAGGTCGAGAAGAAGTACTGGCCGACGATGATGTAGAACAGCGCCGAGATCGACATCAGCACCACGGCCAGCGTGACGCCCCAGAAGTCGAGGTAGGTGGCGCGGAAGAACACCATCGTCAGCGCCACGCACACGGTGGCCATCACGCCGAGCAGGAAGGTCGGCACGGCGACCGCCAATGACGGGCCGATGCGCTGCCTGATTTCATAGCCGATGTCACGTCCGGAGTCCGAGGCGCCGAATTCGAACGCGAACAGCTGCACCGAGCGTTCGAAGAAGATTGTGCGCCTGAACTTATCGGTGCCTTCTGCCTGGCCGTTGAACAGCAGCGGCTTGTCGTAGCCGCGCTCCACTTTCCATTTCTCGATCGCCTCGGCGGTGACCCGCTTGCCGCCGATGTTCAGTCGCGCCATGTCGTCCGGCGTGTTGATGGTGAAGAACAGCACGAAGGTGAACAGGTTCACGCCAATGAGGATCAGCACGCCGTAGGCGACGCGGCGGAGGATGTAGTTCAGCATCGGGCCGAGGGCGCTGTCGTCCCGGCGCAGAGCCTGCCCCGGACTCGATCCGGGGCCGGGACCCAAGGGGGTGCTGACGAAGACTGGACCCCGGCCTTCGCCGGGGTGACGACCTCAAGCATTTCGCATCACTCCGCCGCCCCCGCGGCCGCCTCGCGCGCCAGCGTGCGCGCGGCGTTCTCGCGTTCGCGGCGCCGATAGGCGCGCAACGCCGGGACCACCGCCGCCGCCAGCGCCAGCACGATCAGCCACACCGGCCACCAGACCGGCTGGTTCCACTCGGCGATCTTCTGCGCGCGCAGTTGCGGATCGACGCGCAGGTACTGGATGTGATTGCGGATGATCTGCGTCGACTTGCCGTTGTAGACC
>JBFINI010000617.1:0-1903 GCA_041611275.1 Burkholderiaceae bacterium | reverse complement strand
TCGAGCTCGGCCAGGACGACCGCCTGGCCTGGCTGCTGCTGCCGCTGCTGGGTCTGATGCTGGCGCAGTCGGCGCTGTGCGCGATCGTTTATGGCCTGACGCCCGACGAGGACTGGGATGCGAAGCACAACCCCGGTGCGCCGGTCCACGCCACGGCCTGGGTGCCGGTGTTGGGCGTCATCGCGGCGTTGATCATCGGCGCCACGGCCTTGATGGCCACCATCGCATACAGCGGCCAGCGATACTTCGAGTGGCAGGCCGAAGCATCGCGCACGCCGGGTCGGTAGTTTGGGCAGGCACTCAACAATTCCGCGCCGTGCGGCGAAGTCATTGCGGGCGACGGCGCATGGCACGGACTGGTTCAGTGCTGCCTTAGAGCACGACCCGGCCGACCCAGTACGCAACGGCAGCCATCAATGCCGACGCCGGAATCGTGAAGACCCACGCCCACACGATATTGCCGGCGACGCCCCAGCGCACCGCGGAGGCCCGGCGCGTCGATCCCACGCCGACGATCGCACCGGTGATCGTGTGGGTGGTCGACACCGGGATGCCCAACCCCGTGGCCAGGAACAGGGTGATCGCGCCGCCGGTTTCGGCGCAGAAACCGCCCACCGGTTTCAGCTTGGTGATCTTCTGGCCCATGGTCTTGACGATGCGCCAGCCGCCGAACATGGTGCCCAGCGCAATCGCGATGTAGCAGATCCAGATGACCCAGGCCGGCGGCAGCTTGTCGGCCGCGCTGGCGTAGCCAGTGGCGATCAGCAGCATCCAGATGACGCCGATCGTCTTCTGTGCGTCGTTGCCCCCGTGGCCGAGGCTGTACAGGCCTGCCGACACCAGTTGCAGGCGGCGGAAGGTGCTGTCCACGGCCTGGGGACGCGTGCGTCGACACAACCAGGCCACCAGGACCATCAGCAGCGAGGCCAATGCGAATCCAAGCAGCGGCGACACCACGATGAAGGCCACGGTCTTCCAGACGCCGGCGGCAATCAGCGAGTCGGCCCCCGCCTTGGCGATCACGGCGCCCACGATGCCGCCGATCAGAGCGTGCGAACTCGACGACGGGATGCCGTACCACCAGGTCACGACATTCCAGATGATGGCCCCGACCAGGGCGCCGAAGACCACGTAGTGATCGACCACCTCGGGCGTCACGATGCCCTTGCCGACCGTCGCCGCGACCTTCAACTGAAACACGAAGAGGGCGATGAAGTTGAAGAACGCGGCAAAGGCGACGGCCTGATGCGGCTTGAGCACGCCGGTGGAAACCACGGTGGCGATCGAGTTCGCCGCGTCGTGAAAACCGTTCATGAAGTCGAACGCGATGGCCAGCAGCACCAGCAGAGCGACGACCCAGAACGAGACCTGGACGACCCCCATCGTCAGGCTCCGCGGCCGCTCAGGAACTCTCGAGGACGACGCCCTCGATCAGGTTCGCAACGTCTTCGCAGCGGTCGGTGATCGACTCGAGCTGTTCGTAGATGGCCTTCAGCTTGATCAGTTCGCGCACATCGGCCTGCTCGCGGAACAGGCGGCTCATCGCAGCACGCAGCACGCGGTCAGCGTCGGACTCGAGGTGATCGATCTCCTCGCAAATTTTCAGCGCCGCCTCGGCAACGTCGGGCTGGCCGAGCTTGGGCATCAGCGTCACGACATGCGCCACGCGTTCGCAGCAGCGGCACGCCAGTTCACCGAGTCGCACGACCTCGGTGGTCATCTCGCGCACGTCGTACAGGGACATGGTTTCAGAGGCGTCCTGCAACAGGTCGAGCACATCGTCCAGCGCATTGATCAGCCCGTGGATCTGCTCACGGTCGATCGGCGTGATGAAGGTCTTGTGCAGCAGGCGGTTGACCTCGGCGGTGATCTTGTCGGCGTGCCGCTCGGCACTGTCGACATC
>JBFINI010000616.1:0-1904 GCA_041611275.1 Burkholderiaceae bacterium | reverse complement strand
GGGTGCAGATGCTGACCGTGTTCAGCTTCCTGGTCTGGCTGCCGGCAGGAGAACACTTTCACATCGTCACCGCGCTGCCGGCGGTCTTCCTCAGCCGCGACACGCCGTTGAACCGCGTGCCGTCGGTCGATCTGGAAAAGATGATGGCCGAGGACAGCGACGCCGATCTCAAGGTCGGTGTGCGCACCGCCGTCGACCTGCAGTGGAAAGACGCTTTCGACGCCTTCACCTGCACCGAATGCGGCCGTTGCAAGGACGCCTGCCCGACCTTCCTCACCGGCAAGCCGCTGGCGCTGAAATGGGTGCATGACAGCGTCAAGCATCACCTGCTCGCGCACCGGCAGCAGATCATCTCGCACCAGGAAGCCCAACTACCGCCGCTGCTCGGCCAGGTGATCGATCCTGACGCGCTGTGGGCCTGCACCACCTGCGGCTACTGCGAGCACGCCTGCCCGATCGAGCTCGAGCACCTCGGCAAGTTCTTTCGCCTGCGCCAGCACCAAGTGCTGATGGAAGGCGTGTTCCCGGCCGAACTGAAGACGGTTTTCGACAATTACGAAGGCGCCGGTAATCCATGGGGGCTGCCGGCTGACGCCCGTGCCGACTGGGCCAAGGGGCTCAATGTGCCGCTGCTGACTTCGCCCGAGCAGGCTAGGGACATCGATTACCTCTTCTATGTCGGTTCGGCGCAGTCGTTCGATGACCGCAGCCAGAAGGTCGCACGTGCCTTCGTCAAGATCCTGCGCGCCGCCGATGTGCGCTTCGCGATCCTCGGCGCCGCCGAAGGTTCCACCGGCGAGTGCGTGCGCCGTGCCGGCAACGAGATGCTGTTCCAGACACTGGCGCAGTCGCTGGTCGAAACGCTCAATGGCATGAGCGTCAAACGCATCGTCACCTGCGATCCACATGCGTTCAACTCGCTGAAGAACGAATACCCGGAGTTCGGCGGCCACTACGAGGTCGTGCACCACACGCAGCTGATCGACGAGCTGATCCGCACTGGCCGCATCAGGCCGCGCGCCGCGTTCGAGCGCGTGATCTACCACGAGCCGTGCTATCTCGGTCGGCACAACGGCGAGTACGAAGCGCCGCGCCGCGTGCTGGCCTCAGTGAGCAAGGACGGGCCGCTCGAGTTCGCGCTGAATCGCAGCCACGCGATGTGCTGCGGCGCCGGCGGCGGCCGCTTCTGGATGGAAGAGCACATCGGCAAGCGGATCAACGTGACCCGCGTCGAGCAGGCGCTCGAGCGCCAGCCGCACCTGATTGCCACCGCCTGCCCTTACTGCGCGACGATGATCCGTGACGGCGCCACGGCGCTCGGCCAGGATTCGGCGATCGGCACCCGCGACATCGCCGAACTGGTGGCCGAGGCGATCGAGCCGCAGGACGAAGGCGTCGCCCACAGCCAGCAAGCTGAACCCGCCGCCGCCTGAGCCTGACTATCGGCTAACGGCCCGACTTGCGCGCGCGGTACATCTCGATGAAGGTGCGCCCGGAAGGCGCCGGAAAATCGCGATGCGCGGTCCAGCCGCCGACCAGCGGCAGCGAGCGGATGCGGCCCTTATCGCCGCCGAGCCACTTCAGCACGCGCACGCCGATTCGCGTCAGCGGCTGGTAAAGCGCCGGCCGTCTTGCGGCGAATGCCCAGGCGGCGATGCCGGCGCGCTCGTACCACGGCCGCAGCCCGCGCTCGACCTGCTTTTCGCGCAGCTTGCGCAGCAGATCGGGCAACGGGATCTTCACCGGACACACGACGCTGCACTGGCCGCACAGTGTGGCCGCCTGCGGCAGGTCGAGCGCGTTTTCGACGCCGACGTAACTGGGCGTCAGCACGGCGCCCATCGGCCCCGGGTACACCCAGCCGTAGGCATGGCCGCCGATCTTTTGATAGACAGGGCAGTGGT
>JBFINI010000615.1:0-1907 GCA_041611275.1 Burkholderiaceae bacterium | reverse complement strand
TGAACGTCACGATCATTCCGTACTTCATGTCGTCGGTCGACAAGATGAAGAAGTTCCCTGGTTCCGACGCCGCGAAGATGCTCGACGCCAAGATGGAAGCCAAGGGCGTCAAGAACATTGCCTGGATCGTCGACGCCAACGATGGCATCTTCACCTCCAACAAGGCGCCGCTGATCAAGCCCGAGGACTTCAAGGGCGTGAAGATCCGCGGCCTGTCGAAACTCTTCGACGCCGGGCTGTCGGCGATGGGTGCGTCGCCGTCGGCGATGCCGGGCTCCGAGGTCTATCAGGCGCTGCAAACTGGCGTCATCGACGCCGGTTTCACCGGCGTTGAAGCGGCGTTCAGCCGGCGCTTCTACGAGGTGCAGAAGTTCGGCGTCGCCTCGACGATCATCCTCGCCTACGACAACCTGATCGTGAACCCGGCCTGGTGGGACAAGCTGCCGGCCGACGTTCGCAAGGGCATCGAGGCGGCAGCCCGGGCGGCCGAGCAGCGTCTGCTGCCGAAAAGCGACGACATTCCCGCCGATGACATCAAGGCGCTGCGCGACAAGGGCATGAACGTCACCGTGCTGACGAAGGCGCAGGAAAAGGCCATGGCCGAGGCGATGCAGCCGGCGGTGATCAAGGATTTCAACGAGGCCAGCCCCGACGGCGCCAAGCTGATCGAACTGATTCGCAAGCTCTGAACGGCGCCCGCGTTGCCGTCGGTGGGACGCCTGCCGGCGGCACGACCGTGTTGTCCCGACGCGAGCGCAGTGGCCAGCAGCCGTGAAACCGGAGCGCAGCAGTCCTGATGCTGGCGGCGAGCCGGCGCCATTGCGCCTGCTCGGCCGCTGCATCGCGCTGCTCAACAGCGCGGCGATGGCGGTCTCGGCCGCCGGCGTGCTGGTGTCGCTCGCGCTGATCGCCTGGTCGGTGGTGATGCGTTATGTGTTCAACCGACCGCCGGTGTGGGTCGACGAAGTGGTCGGCTTCATGCTGGTCGGCATCGTCATGCTGGCGGCGGCCGAGGTGCTGCGCCGGGGCGAGCACATCGGCGTCGATCTGTTCACCGCCAACCTCAGCGGCCGCGCCAGGCTGTGGCTACAGGCGTGGTCGTCGGCTTCGGTGCTCGCCGTGGCGCTGATTTTCATCATCAACGGCTGGCAGACGGCGATGTTCTCGAAGATGCTCGGCATCGTCACCGAAGGACATCTCGAACTGCAGGTGTACTGGCTGATGCTGCTGCTGCCGCTGGGCGGGCTGCTGATGCTGTTGACCGCGATCGAGGCGCTGGTTCGCCTCGCGCTCGGCGCCCCGTCGCTGGCCGATTCCGCGCACGGCTCGGAGCCGCGCCAGTGACGATCGCGCTGATCTTCATCGCGCTGGTGCTGCTGCTGTTCACCGGCCTGCCGATCTTCGCCGGGCTGTCGCTGTTCGGCGGCGCCATGCTGGTGATCACGCAGGGCGGGCTGGGTTCGGTCACCGAGGTCATCTTCGGCGAAGTCAACCGCTACCTGCTGGTGGCGATCCCGCTGTTCGCTTTCATGGCGCACATCATGATCCGCGGCCGCATCGTCGACGATCTTTACAACACCGCCTACATGCTGACGCGACATCTTCCCGGCGGTCTGGGCATCGCCACCATCGCGGCCTGCACGATCTTCGCCGCCATCTCGGGTTCGAGCGTGGCCACCGCGCTGACCATCGGCGCGGTGGCGATTCCGCAGATGGTCCGCTACGGCTACGACCCCAAGGTGGCGTACGGGCTGGTCGCCGCCGGCGGCACGCTGGGCATCCTGATCCCGCCTTCGACGGTGCTCATCGTCTACGCGCTTTTGACCGAGCTATCGGTCGGGCGGCTTTTCCTCGCCGGTTTTCTGCCGGGCCTCCTGCTCACGCTCCTCTTCGTCGCCACCGTCTTC
>JBFINI010000614.1:0-1911 GCA_041611275.1 Burkholderiaceae bacterium | reverse complement strand
GTTCGTCATCGGACAGTTGCAGTCGGTCGATGAGGCCGCGGAAGACCATGATCTTGCCGCCAGGCATGCAGAAGGCGTTGATGGCAGGCGAGTCGATGACGTTCACCTCCCACGCCCAGTCGGCGGCCTCGGCATTGAATCGCCGGCCATGGGGGATCAGCCGCTGCGCGATGCCGCGCACGCGCGCCAGCACCGCTGCATCGCCGTTCAGGCGTCCGCGCGAGGCGGCGCGCTCCTTCAGTTGCAGGTACTGCTGCGCGGCGCTGCGGTTGACCACCGACTCCGGCACCACCATCAGCTTCGGCTTGCCCACACGGACACCAGTCTCGCCCGACTGGGCGAGCGGCGCCGACGGCAGGCTACCGAGCAGCACCAACAGCAGCAGCAGCGAACGCCTCGGCGAGATCATTGCCCGAGCATAGCGACGCGCACGATGGCCGCCGCCGACCCCCACCCGGACCGCACTGCGGTTTCTAGCGTAGCGACGCAACGCCCGGCACGGCCGGCTCGCGCGAGGTCGCCGCTACACTGCCCGCGCCGCCCAATCGCCGCACGGCGCCATCGACTTTGAACGCCCCAACCGCTTCCGGCCGCGCCGATGCGTCCCGCGTCCGCGGCCGCACGTCCTGGCTGCGGCTGCTTGCCGTCTATCGCGAGCCGCCGGTCGTGCGCATGCTGTTTCTCGGCTTTTCCGCCGGCCTGCCGCTGTTGCTGGTGTTCGGCACGCTGTCGTTCTGGCTGCGCGAAGCAGGCATCGATCGCACGACAATCGGTTTTGTCAGCTGGGTCGCGTTGGCCTACGCGTTCAAGTGGGCGTGGGCGCCGCTGGTCGATCGCTTGCCGCTGCCGTGGCTCACCGTAAGGCTTGGCCGGCGGCGCAGCTGGCTGCTGGCCTCGCAGCTCGCCGTAGCGGCCGGGCTGATCGGCATGGCCATCACCGATCCCGCGCTGCGTCTGCAATCGGTGGTCATTTTCGCCCTGATCACCGCCTTCGCCTCAGCGACGCAGGACATCGCCCTCGATGCCTATCGCATCGAGTCGGCACCCGTGGAAAAACAGGCCGCACTGGCCGCCGCCTACCAGACCGGCTATCGGCTGGCGATGATCTGGGCTGGCGCCGGCGCGCTGGCGATTGCCGCGCGCTTCGACCCAAGCGAGGCCGAGTATCACTTCGCGCCGTGGACCATCGCTTATCTGGTGATGGCCGCGTCGATGATCGTCGGCATCATCACGACCTTGCTGGCGCCGGAGCCGGCAGTGACGGTTGCGCCGCTGCCGCGCGCGGGCAGCCCGTTGCAGCGGTTCGGCGACTGGCTGCACGGCGCGGTGGTCAGCCCGTTCGCCGACTTCCTGCGCCGCTATCGCTGGCATGCGGTGCTGCTGCTGGCCTTGATCGCCACCTACCGCATGTCCGATGTGGTGATGGGCGTGATGGCCAACCCGTTCTATCGCGACATGGGCTTTTCCAAGGACGAGGTCGCCGCGGTGTCGAAGGTCTACGGCGTGGTGATGACGCTGGCCGGCGCCTTCATCGGCGGCGTGCTCAGCCTGCGTTTCGGCGTCCTGCGCACGTTGTTCGCCGGCGCGGTGCTGTCGGCGGCGACCAATTTGCTGTTTGCCTGGCTGGCGCTGCGCGGCCACGATCTGGCCTTTCTCGTGTTCGCGATCTCGGCCGACAACCTGTCGGCCGGCATTGCGTCGAGCGCCTTCGTCGCTTACCTGTCAGGGTTGACCAACGTTGCCTACTCGGCCACGCAATACGCGCTGTTTTCGTCGGTGATGCTCTTGTTGCCCAAGTACATCGCCGGGTGGTCGGGCTGGGCCGTCGACACCTTCGGCTATGTGAACTTCTTCATCGGCACCGCGGCGCTCGGCGCGCCGGTGCTGCTGCTGGTGTGGCTGGCCGCCCGC
>JBFINI010000613.1:0-1919 GCA_041611275.1 Burkholderiaceae bacterium | reverse complement strand
CGTCGCCGTACGACGAGCAGCTGGCGTTCTTCAAGTACCGGTTGCAGCGTCTCGAAAAAGAACTGCTCGCCAACGCCGGCGAGACGACCGAGCATCTGCGTGAAACCGTGATCGTCCCCGACCCCGCTGATCGCGCCACGATTGAAGAAGAGCATGCGCTGGAACTGCGCACCCGTGACCGCGAGCGCAAGCTGCTGAAGAAGGTGCAATCGTCGCTGCAGCGGATCGAAAGCGGTGAGTACGGCTATTGCGAGGAAACCGGCGATCCGATCGGCATCCCGCGGCTGCTTGCGCGGCCAACCGCGACCTTGTCGCTCGAGGCGCAGCAGCGACGCGAGCTGAAACAGAAGCTGTTCGGCGACTGATTCGGCCCCTCTTGAACGCGGCCATCGGCGCGCTGCGCTCTCAGTCGATCGAGGAAACAGCGAGCTCGGCGCGGGTGCCGCGCGTTCTAGCCCGTTGGCGGTAGGGCACGTCTTTCGCCCTCGTCCGTATTCATCGGTGTGGCGAGGGACAAAGTTGATATAGTGACTCTCCCCGGGCCCAAGTCGATCGCGGCTCGGCAGCAGCGGGCGAAGTATTCGACGTCCTCGCTGATATTGGCGCAAGGCTGGGTCGCTCCTGCTCCCCGGGGCACAGGAAGCGAGGGCGGCCCCCAGAAGAGGTTGACACTGGGCGTGGTTTTTTCCTTTTTCAAGAAAGACCCGAAAGACCCCAAGAAGGGGGTCGACGGTCGCACCAAGCCGTCGTCGAATGGACCGCGCACGGGCGGCGCGACCGACGTTACGACCCGACCCACGCCTAAGGCGATCGGCCGCCCGCTGGCGGGCCCGGTCAATCGTTCGTTGGACCGGCCCAGCATGCCTTCGACGGCCTTCCCGTTGACGGAAACGGCAATGCCCGATCGTGAGCGAGCACGCAACCGTGCGCGCGAGACGGCGGCGAAGATCGATGCAATCGAATCCGAGATGGCGCGCGACCTGATGCGTGGCCTGGGTCGTGAAGGCAGCGGCGCCCCGGCGCCAGCGAACGCAGCACCTGCGGCCAAGGCACCGTCCAGCGAGCCCGTCAGCGCAGCGCCCAAAGTGGCCAGGCCCGCGGCCGACGACTCCGCCGAATCGGCGACCGACATCTTCGGCGGCAACATCGACGCCATTGAGATCAACACCTCGGGCGCAGGATCGGTCATAGATGAAACCGCCATCCTGTTCTCAAATGGTCAGTTGGAGGAAGCTGAAGGCGTCCTTCGCGCCGGCCTGCGTGGCGGCGACCTCGGGGCCGCCACGCGCATGGCTTGGCACATGTTGTTCGAGCTGATCAACCAGCGCGGTGACAAGGTGGCGTTCGAACAGCTCACCATGGAGTACGTGCTGCGGTTCGAGCATTCGCCGCCGGCGTGGGTCGACTACGCCGAGACCCCGATCGTCCGTCCTGCGGTCAAGACAACTGCCCAGCCCGCGCCACCCAGCGGCGCCCCCAGCGTCCGCCTGCCAGAGTCGATCGACGCCGGTATCGTCAGCCAGCTTGAGCAGTTGCGCACGTTGACCGCTGCCCATGCGGCAGTGCAGCTCGATGTTTCGGACGCGCGGCAGGTCGAATTCGCCGGCGCCGACCTGTTGCTGCGCGTGCTCAAGGCCTTCAGGCGATCGCAGCGTGAGCTGACGCTGGTCGGCGCAGCCGCTTTTGTCGATGTGTTGTCGCGCTGCGTCGAATCCGGCCGCCGGGATCCTTCTGACGCGGTCTGGATGTTGCTGCTCGAAGTGCAGCGGATGCTGGGCCGGCAGGAGGAGTTCGAGGAAACCGCGATTCAGTATTGCATCACTTTCGAAGTTTCGCCGCCTTCCTGGGAGCCGTCGCCCGCAAACCTGAAGGTGGCCGACGCTTCGTCGCCACCGGCGGCCGGCACGGTAACGAGCGCG
>JBFINI010000612.1:0-1923 GCA_041611275.1 Burkholderiaceae bacterium | reverse complement strand
GGTCTCGCTGTCCGACACCGTCGGCTTCATCCGCGATCTGCCGCACAAGCTGGTCCAGGCCTTTCGCGCCACGCTGCAGGAAGCCGCCGACGCCGACCTGCTGCTGCACGTGGTCGATGCGGCCAGTCCGCATGCTGCCGAGCAGATCGAGGAGGTCGGGCGCGTGCTGGTCGAGATCGGCGCCGACCGAATACCGCAGGTGCTCGTGTTCAACAAGCTCGACCTGTTGGACGAGGCGCAACGACCGCGCGCGCTGCGCGATGCCGTCGAAAGCGCGCCCGGCCGGCGAACGCCGCGTGTATTCGTCAGCGCGCAGGATGGTCGGGGCCTGGAACTCCTGCGGGCCGTGATTGCCGAGCAGGTCGCGGGTGACGCCTTGAATTCCGACGCTGTGCCACCATATGCCCCGCTGCCGCGTCACGCCGAGCCTTTGTCAGGCACCGAAGAAGAACCCACATTCAAAGTCAAGCAAGCATGACCACTAGCTTCGAGCCCGACTTCCGCATGCCGCTGAGGGTGCGTCTGAGAGACCTCTGGCGCGCCGCGTCGAGCTTGGCGGCTGCGGCGCTGCGGCCGCGCCGCAGCCGCATGGCCGGCGCCGATGACGGTCTGACCTACAACAACCGCGGCGACGGACCGCCCGACCTTGACGAATTGTGGCGTGACTTCAACCGCAAGCTCGGCGGCCTGTTCGGCGGCAAGGGCGGCGGCAGGCTGCCGTCGCGGGGCAATGGAAGCGGCGACGGCGGCGGCGGCGGTTTCCAGCCCGACATGAAGAGCGCCGGGCTCGGGCTCAGCCTGATCGGCGCGGTCGTGGTCCTGGTCTGGCTGGGCAGTGGCGTGTTCATCGTCCAGGAGGGCCAGCAGGCCGTGGTGACCTCGTTTGGCCGCTACGCCTACACGACGGATGCCGGCATCAAGTTTCGCTTCCCCTATCCGTTCCAGTCGCACGAAACGGTGCCGGTGACCCAATTGCGTTCGGTCGAAGTCGGGCGCAACACGGTGGGTCAGGTGACCGGGCTGAAGGACTCGTCGATGCTGACACGCGACGAGAACATCGTCGACATCCGCTTCACGGTCCAGTACAGCCTGAAGGATGCGCGTGCCTACCTGTTCGAGAACCGCAATCCCGACGAAGCGGTGGTGCAGGCCAGCGAGTCTGCCGTGCGCGAGATCGTCGGCAAGAGTCTGGTCGATTCAGTGCTCTACGAGCAGCGCGACGCCATCGCGGCCGACCTGGTCAAGTCGGTCCAGTCCCAGCTCGACCGCCTCAAGGCGGGCATCGTGATCCGCAACGTCAACGTGCAGAACGTGCAGGTGCCCGAGCAGGTGCAGGCGGCCTTCAACGATGCGGTGAAGGCCGGCGCCGACCGCGACCGCTTCAAGAACGAAGGGCAGGCCTATGCCAGCGATGTGATTCCCAAGGCCCAGGGCAGCGCCGCGCGCCTGCGCGAAGAGTCTCTGGGCTACAGCGCGCGCGTGGTCGCGCAGGCCGAGGGTGATGCCCAGCGCTTTCGTTCGGTCCTCGCCGAGTACCAGAAGGCGCCCGCCGTGACGCGCGACCGGCTCTACCTCGAAACCATGCAGTCGGTCTACGCCAATGTCAGCAAGGTGATGGTCGAGAGCCGCAGCGGCTCCAACCTGCTGTACCTGCCGCTAGACAAGCTGATGCAGCAGGCGGGCGCGGCCGGCGCAGCCGCGGCACCGCCTGCAGCGCCGGCCGCCGATCCGGCGGCCCAGAGTGCCGACGTGCGGTCACGCGACAACGCCCGCACCCGCGAACGCGAGGGCCGCTGAGCCCGGTCAACCTACAGACAGCACGCACCATGAACCGTATCGGACTCATCGTCGCCAGCATCCTGCTGGGCCTCATGCTCGCGGCCTCGACGGTGTTCATCGTCGATCAGCGCCAGGTCGCGGTGG
>JBFINI010000611.1:0-1927 GCA_041611275.1 Burkholderiaceae bacterium | reverse complement strand
GTGCAGGGCGATGACGAGGCCAAGCGCAAGGCGTTTTTCCACGCCTATAGCCGGCTGCAGAACCGCATCCAGCTCTTTCTCAGCCTGCCGCTCGCCAGGCTCGACCGCATCGCGCTGACCCAGCGACTGAAGGAAATCGGCAAGTCATGAGCGCGTCGGCCACTGCGGCGCGACCGGCCGCGGCCATGAGCGTCTTCGAGCGCTACCTGACGGTGTGGGTGGCGCTGTGCATCGTCGCCGGCATCGCGCTGGGCCAGGTCTTCCCGGCACCGGTGCAGGCCATTGGCCGCATGGAATTCGCGCAGGTCAATCTGCCGGTCGGGTTGCTCATCTGGGTGATGATCATTCCGATGCTGCTGCGCGTCGACTTCGGCGCACTGGGACAGGTGCGCCAGCACGTGCGCGGCATCGGCGTCACGCTCGCCGTGAACTGGCTGGTCAAGCCATTTTCGATGGCACTGCTCGCTTTCGTCTTCATCAAGCAGCTCTTCGCGCCGTGGCTGCCGGCCGAGCAACTCGACAGTTATGTCGCCGGCCTGATCCTGCTGGCGGCGGCGCCGTGCACGGCGATGGTGTTCGTCTGGAGCCGGCTGACCAACGGCGATCCGTATTTCACGCTGACGCAGGTGGCGCTGAACGACACGATCATGATCTTCGCCTTCGCGCCGATCGTCGCCTTGCTGCTCGGTGTGGCCTCGATCAGCGTGCCGTGGGACACGCTGCTGACCTCGGTCGTGCTTTACATCGTGGTGCCGGTCGCCATCGCCCAGGTGATTCGCAACCGAGTGCTGGCGCGCGCTGGTCCGCGGTTACTCGACCATCTGCTGGCGCGCATCCAGCCGTGGTCGGTGGCGGCCCTGCTGGTCACGCTCGTGCTCCTGTTCGCCTTCCAGGGCGAGCAGATCCTGCGCCAGCCGCTGGTCATCGCCATTCTGGCGGTGCCGATCCTGATCCAGGTGTTCTTCAACTCCGGCCTGGCCTATCTGGCGAACCGTGCACTCGGCGAGAAGCACAGCGTTGCCTGCCCGTCAGCGCTGATCGGCGCGTCGAATTTCTTCGAACTCGCGGTGGCCGCGGCGATCAGCCTGTTCGGCTTCGAGTCGGGCGCCGCGCTCGCCACCGTGGTCGGCGTGCTGATCGAGGTGCCGGTGATGCTGCTCGTCGTTCGCGTCGTCAACGCCAGCCGCGGCTGGTACGAGCGTGGCAGCACCTCCACGGTCGCGCACCGCGCGCGCGAGAACTGAAGCCGTCTGCCCCGCTCAGAGGCGGCTCAACGCCTTGTCTGCAGCGCGTAGACGTAGTCCATCAGCGACAGGATACGAACGCGGATGAACTGCTCGGGGCTGTAGGCAAAGCCTTTGTAGTACTCCGTCGCCTTGGCGTTGTAGAAATTGCCCCATACAGGCATCTGTGCCGGGCCATGGCCCTTCACTTCGGCCCGCCCGTCGATGACCGCATACAGACGATCCGCCGGAAACACGCCGTTATTACGCTGCGATATGGTGGTCAGATCGGGAACCTTCAGTTTGAGGAATTCGCTGTAGGGCCCGTCACCCTTGCCCACGGGCCCGTGGCAGCTGATGCAGGTGGCCTCGTATTCGGCCTTGCCCAGTTCGCTGCGCGCCTGCGCCAGCACACCGTTCGACAGCGCTAGTGAAGCTCCCAGGACCGCGACCGCAAACGCAAGTCGTTTCGTCATGGTGTTCTCCTTAACTGCCCGCGCAGACGATTGCCTGCGCATCTCTACGTTGGTCCGCGCCGGGACCATCCGCAAGGGGTGCGCGACGCCATGATTGATCCAGGGCAACAGGCATGAGCGCCCGCCCGCCGGCGGGCCCGGGCCGCGGCGGCCGCGGCCGGCGCACGCCAAGAAAGCAACACGAAAACGGCGGCGCATAACGGCGCCGCCGTGGTGAGGAAGGTCGCC
>JBFINI010000610.1:0-1928 GCA_041611275.1 Burkholderiaceae bacterium | reverse complement strand
GTGCTGCTCAACCCGCACTACAAGAACATGGGCAATCTTTACGGATCGGAGTACTGGACCTACACGCTGCCGCGCCGAATAGGGGCCGAGGCAGCGCACGCCGTGCTGGAGAACCGGCTGCCGCTGGGCGGTCGACAGGCGCGCTCGCTCGGCATCGTCGATGCGGTGCTCGATGTCGATCGGGAGCATTTTCTCGACCAGGTGATCGGGCGTGCGGCGCGGCTGGCGACCGATCCCGATTTTGCGGCGCGCATCGCCGCCAAGCGCGACGGACGCGCGCACGACGAGGCGACCAAGCCGCTGGCAAGCTACCGTGCGGACGAGCTGGCGCGGCTAAAGCGGAACTTCTTCGGCTTCGACCCGAGCTATCACTACGCGCGCTCGAATTTCGTGCGCAAGGTGCCGCACGCGTGGACGCCGCGACATCTGGCCGTTCATCGCGACGCACGGGCGGGCGGCGGCCGCGCAGCGCGCTGAGGCCGGCTCGATCGAAGGGCAAACTGCGGGGTGCACCATGGAACGCTTCACGATTTCGCTGTCCGACGAACTCGCCGCCGAGTTCGATGCGCTGATTGCCGCGCGCGGCTACGAGAACCGCTCGGAGGCGGTACGCGACCTGATCCGCCGCGAACTCGAAGCGCAGCGGCGACAGCAGCCGCACGCTCACTGCGTGGCCAACCTGTCGTACGTCTACAACCACCACCAGCGCGATCTTGCCGACCGGCTGATCGAACTGCAGCACGAGTATCACGACCTGTGCGTCTCGACGCTGCACGCGCACCTCGATCACGACAATTGCCTGGAGAGCGTGATCCTGCGCGGGCAGCTCGATCACGTGCAGACCTTCGCCGACCGGCTGATCGCCGAGCGCGGCGTGCGCCACGGCCAGCTGAACCTGGTCACCGCTGATCTCGATGCCCCGCACACGCATGCGCACGGCGAGGGCGGCAGGCACCGCCATCTGAAGCCGCGCGGCTGACGGCAACCTGTCGCCGCCTGAGCCTGCCTTGATCGTGCGCAAGCCTCTAGTAAGATGAATTCGGCAATCTTCCTACCACGGTGCCGGCCCCGGCGCTGCATGAAGGGCGAGCGATGCACGATCTGTCAACCGGATGGACCGCGCTGGCGGCGCTGGTGTTCCTGCTCGGGCTGAAGCATGGCTTCGATGCCGATCATCTGGCGACGATCGACGGACTGACCCGCTACAACACACGGCACGGGCGCCGCTTCGCCCGCTACTGCGGGGTGCTGTTTTCGCTTGGCCACGGCCTGGTCGTGGTGGCCGTCGCCGTGGCGGTCGGACTGGCCAGCGAGACTTCGATAGCGCCGCCATGGCTCGCGCAGTGGCTCGAACTGAGCGGCGCCTGGATCTCGATCGGCTTTCTGTCATTGATCGGCATCGTCAACCTGCGCGCGGTACTGGCGGCGGCGCCAGATGAAGTGGTGGCGCCGGTCGGCATCAAGGGCCGCTTCCTCGGCCGGCTGACCTCGGCGGCGCGGCCATGGTCGGTGGCGCTGGTCGGCAGCCTGTTCGCGCTCAGTGTCGATACGGTGTCGCAGAGCGCGCTGTTCGCGATGACGGCCACGCAGTTCGGCGGCTTGCAGCACGCATTGGCGCTCGGTCTGCTGTTCGTGCTCGGCATGCTGGTGACCGACGGCATCAACGGGCTGTGGATCTCGCGCCTGATCGCCCGCGCCGATCAGATTGCGGTGATCGCCTCCCGTGTGATGGGGCTGGCGGTCTCCAGCGTGGCGCTGCTGGTCGCTGCCTTCGGCACAGCCAGGCTGGTGCTGCCGGCCGTCGACACCTGGAGCGACGGCAAGGAACTCGCCTTCGGCGCCATCGTGATCGCGGTGATCGGCAGCAGCTACGTCATTGCGCGCACGCTGGCGCTGCGCGACGCTCGCCGCTACGTGAGCTATTGAGC
>JBFINI010000609.1:0-1932 GCA_041611275.1 Burkholderiaceae bacterium | reverse complement strand
GCAGCGCCTTGCGCACGATGACGATCGTCAGCCCGGCCGGTCCTGCGTTCTTCTGCGCGCCGGCGTAGATGACGCTGTACTTCGACACGTCCAGCGGCCGCGACAGGATGTGCGAGGACATATCGGCCACCAGCGGAACGCTGCCGACCTCCGGCGTCCAGTGATACTCGACGCCACCGATCGTCTCATTGGTGCACACGTGCACGTAGGCGGCCTCCGGCGACAGTTTCCATGCATTGCGTGCCGGCACATAGCTGAAGTTCTTGTCTTCGCTCGAGGCCGCGATGTTCACCTGCGCGTACTTTTTCGCTTCCTTGATCGATTTTTTCGACCACTCGCCGGTGTTGACGAAATCGATGGTCTTCTTCCCGCCCAGCAGGTTCATCGGCACGATGGCGTTCTCGCCGATCGCGCCGCCCTGCAGGAACAGGACTTCGTAGTCGTCGCCGATCGCGAGCAGCGTTCGCAGATCGGCTTCGGCTTTCTCGGCGATGGCGATGAATTCGGGGCCGCGGTGGCTCATTTCCATCACCGACATGCCGCTGCCGTGCCAGTCGAGCATCTCCTCGGCGGCGCGCTGCAGGACTTCCCTGGGCAGCACCGCAGGGCCGGCGCTGAAGTTGAACACTCGCATGGTGTGCTTCCGAATCTGGTGGGGACCGAATCTCGCCGTTGCCGGCAAACCGGCGCGCACTTTACCGCAGATGGACGTCCCGTCGCCGCGAGCGGTGCAGCGGGTGGGCCGCGGAGTTGGCGATTTCGCTGAGCATTGTCAGGCTTGGCGATGCCTGGGGTGCCACTGCGTGACTAGCCGGGATCGAGACCCTTGTCGCGCAACCATTGTGGGTTGAACAGCCGCTTGAAGTACAGTCGCCCGCTGTCGCACAGGATAGTGACGATGCGGTGGCCCGGGCCGAGATTGCGCGCTACCTGGACGGCGGCGGCGACATTGATGCCGCACGAACCGCCGAGAAACAGGCCTTCCTCGCGCAGCAGCCGGTAGACCATGCGCACGCAGGTCGGATCATCGATGCTGACCGCATCGTCGATCGGCGTGTCTTCGAGGTTCGCCGTGATTCGTGTCGTACCGATGCCTTCGGTGATCGAGCTTCCGGCGGCCTTCAGTTCGCCGTTCTTGATCCAGCTGTACAGCGCGCTGCCCTGCGGATCGGCCAGCACGATGCGCACGCTTTCGTTCTGTGCTTTCAGATGGCGCGCCACGCCGGCGAGCGTGCCGCCGGTGCCGACAGCACAGGTAAACGCATCGATCCGGCCGTCGGTGTCGCGCCAGATCTCCGGCCCAGTGGTCTCGACATGCGCCTGCCGGTTGGCGACGTTGTCGAACTGGTTGGCCCAGATTGCGTTCGGCAAGTCGGCGGCCAGGCGGCCGGCGATCTTCTGGTAGTTGTCGGCATCGACATACGGCTTCGGCGGCACCGGCCGCACTTCGGCGCCGAGCACGCGTAGCAGTTCCATTTTCTCGGGCGACTGGTTGTCGGGAATGACGATGATGCAGCGGTAGCCACGCTCGGCGCAGATGTGTGCCAGACCGATGCCGGTATTGCCGGCCGTGCCTTCGACCACCGTGCCGCCGGGCTTGAGCAGACCGCGCCGCTCGGCATCGTCGATGATGTACAGCGCGGCCCGATCCTTGACCGAGCCGCCGGGATTCAGGAACTCGGCCTTGCCGAGGATCTCGCAGCCGGTTTCGTCGCTGAGCTTGTTCAGTCGAATCAGCGGCGTATTGCCGATGGTGCCATGAAAGCCGTGGGTGATCATCGCGGACCTCCGCGCAGTTTCAGTGGGCCGGACCTACGGGGAGTCTAGCGAGCGGCCGGCGCGGGGTGCCCGCACCGGCACAGTGGGCACTTGGCGTGCCGGGCGCAGGCAAACCGCGACGGCATCTGGAGCCGCTTCAGAAACGTGCAGGTC
>JBFINI010000608.1:0-1937 GCA_041611275.1 Burkholderiaceae bacterium | reverse complement strand
TTTCTCGACATCTACTACGCCGGCGCCAGCGTGCTGTCGAAGGAGCAGGACTTCTTCGACATGGCCTGGGCCTACCTCGACCGCGCCGCGGCCGAGAACATCGTGCACACCGAGATCTTCTTCGACCCGCAGACGCACACCAATCGCGGCGTGCCGATCGAAGCGGTGATCCTCGGCCTGGCCCACGCCTGCCGCCGCGCCCACGCCGAGTGGGGCCTGAGCGCCAAGCTGATCCTGTGCTTCCTGCGCCACCTGAGCGAAGACGAGGCCCTGGCCACGCTCGAGGCCGCGCTGCCGTGGCGCGAGCACTTCATCGGCGTCGGCCTGGACAGCAGCGAACGTGGCCACCCGCCGGAAAAATTCGCGCGCGTGTTCGAGCGCGCACGCTCGCTGGGCCTGCACGCCGTCGCGCATGCCGGCGAAGAGGGCCCGCCGGCCTACATCGAGTCGGCGCTGGATGTGCTGAAGGTGCAACGCATCGACCACGGCGTGCGTTGCACCGAAAGCCCGGCCCTGGTCGAGCGCCTGGCGCGCGAGCGCATGCCGCTCACGGTATGCCCGCTGTCCAACGTCAAGCTGTGCGTCTTTGACCGCCTGGCTGGGCACAACCTGCCCGCGCTGCTGGCCGCCGGGCTGTGCGCCACCGTGAACAGCGATGACCCGGCGTACTTCGGCGGTTACCTGAACCAGAACTTGACCGAGACCTTCGCCGCCTTGCCCGCGCTCGGCGCACGCGAGGCTTACACGCTGGCGCGCAACAGTTTCGAAGCCAGCTTTGCCACCGCGTCCGACAAGGCGCAATGGATCAAGGCGCTCGATACCCACTTCGCGTCGGCCTGATCGAGGTTTGGTCCGGGCCCGGGCCCGTGCTGCGCAAGCCGCCGCGCTGACGGCGCCTACAATGCCGATGCCTGCGCGCCGCGTGCCATCCGCCGTGCAAGGTCTGCATCCGGTGGCCATGTCGAGGACAACCATGTCAAAAAACCTCATCGGCGCGCTCGCCTGTGCGCTGCTGTTCTCCACCTCAGTGCCTGCGGCCGAAACGCTCAAGGTCGGCTTCGTCTACGTCAGCCCGGTCGGCCAGGCCGGCTGGACCTTCCAGCACGACCAGGCGCGCCAGGCCATGCAGCGTGCGCTCGGCAGCCAGGTGACCACGCGCTTCGTCGAGGCAGTGCCCGAAGGCGCCGATGCCGAGCGCGTGATGCGCGACCTCGCGGCCGAAGGGCATCGACTGATCTTCGCGACCAGCTTCGGCTACCTCGAACCGGCACTGCGCGTGGCGGCCGATCATCCCGCGGTGAAGTTCGAACACGCCGGCGGCTACAAGACGGCAGCCAACCTCAACACCTACAACGCGCGCTTCTACGAAGGCCGCTGGCTCGCCGGCTGGCTGGCCGGCAAGCAGAGCCGCAGCGGCATCGCCGGTTACGTGGCCGGCTTCCCGGTGCCCGAGGTGGTGCAGGGCATCAACGCCTTCGCGCTCGGCATGCAGGCGGCCAACCCCAAGGCCAGCGTGCGCGTGCTCTGGCTCAACACCTGGTTCGACCCGCCGAAGGAGCGCGAGGCGGCGCTGGCGCTGATCAACGCCGGCGCCGACGTGCTGACCAATCACAGCGGCTCGCCGACCGTGCCGCAGGCGGCCGAAGAAAAGGGCGTCAAGCTGATCGCCTACCAGAGCGACATGCGCGCGCACGCACCGACCGCCCAGCTCGCCGCCGTGACGGCCGACTGGAGCGGCTACTACACCCGCGTGGTGCAGAGCGTTATCGACGGCAGCTGGCGCGCGCGGCCGGTGTGGGGCGGGATGAGGGACGGCATGGTCAAGCTCTCGGCACTGTCGCGAACGTTGCCGCGCACGCTGCGCGACGAACTGGCGGCGCGCGAGGCCCAGTTGCTGGCCGGCAACGCGGGCCCCTTCGTCGGGCGACTGGTCGACC
>JBFINI010000607.1:0-1961 GCA_041611275.1 Burkholderiaceae bacterium | reverse complement strand
GCTGCTGGCGCATTGCACGACCGTGTGGCTGCAGGCCAAACCCGAAGACCACATGTCGCGCGTGATCGCGCAGGGCGATATGCGGCCGATGGGCACCAGCAAGGAAGCGATGGAAGACCTGCGCAGCATCCTGGCCGGACGCGCGGCTTTCTATTCCAAGGCTGAGTTGACCCTCGACACCAGTGCGGCGCCCCTGGAGCCGACGTTCCAGGCCCTGCGCGCGCTGGTGCGGGGCGCTCTGAACCTCTCGGTGTAAACCCTTAACATGCAAGAAAGTGCTTGATCATCAGCGTTACATGCATTATGATGCATCTGTCGAATCCTTCCGACCCACCAAATCCCCCAGGAGACCCCATCGTGAGCCAAGCCCCCCGCGTCGACTATCAAACCAATCCGTCCGAATACAAGCATTGGAAGCTCAAGTTCGAAGGCGCGGTCGCCACGCTGGCGGCGGACTTCGACGAGAACGCCGGCCTGCGGCCCGGATACAAACTGAAGCTCAACAGCTATGACCTCGGCGTCGACATCGAACTCAACGACGCCATCAACCGCATCCGCTTCGAGCACCCCGAGGTGCGCACGGTGGTGCTGACCAGCGCCAAGGAAAAGGTCTTCTGCTCCGGTGCCAATATCTTCATGCTCGGCGTCTCGAGCCACGCCTGGAAGGTCAACTTCTGCAAGTTCACCAACGAGACGCGCAACGGGCTCGAGGACTCGTCGAAGTACAGCGGCCTGAAGTTCCTGGCCGCCGTCAACGGTGCCTGCGCGGGCGGTGGCTACGAAGTCGCGCTGGCTTGCGACGAAATCATCCTGGTCGATGACCGCGCCAGCGCCGTGAGCCTGCCCGAAGTGCCGCTGCTGGGGGTGCTGCCCGGCACCGGCGGCCTGACCCGCGTGACCGACAAGCGTCATGTGCGGCATGACCTGGCCGACCTGTTCTGCACCAGCGTCGAAGGCGTGCGCGGCCAGAAGGCCAAGGACTGGCGCCTGGTCGACGAAATCGCCAAGCCGCAGGAATTTGCCAAGAAGGTCCAGGAGCGTGCACTGCAGCTGGCCGAAAAGAGCGACCGCCCGAACAACGCCAAGGGCGTAACCCTGCCGAAGGTGACGCGCGCGATCGAGCCCGACGCGCTGCGCTACACCCACGTCACGGTCGAGATCGACCGCACCAAGCGCACGGCGACCTGGACCGTCAAGGCACCCAACGGTGCCCAGCCGCAGGATGTCGCCGCGATCGAGGCGGCCGGCGCCGCGTGGTACCCGCTGGTGCTGGCGCGCGAACTCGACGACGCGATCCTCGAGATGCGCACCAACGAGCTCGACATCGGCACCTGGCTGCTCAAGACCGAAGGCAGCGTCGACGACGTGCTGGCGATGGACGCCACGCTGCTTGCCAACCAGAAGCACTGGCTGGTGCGCGAGACCGTCGGCGCGCTGCGCCGCAGCTTCAGCCGCCTGGACGTGTCCTCGCGCAGCCTGTTCGCGCTGATCGAGCCGGGCTCATGCTTTGCCGGCAGCTTCCTCGAGTTCGCACTGGCCTGCGATCGGAGCTATCACCTGGCCCTGCCCGACGACGCCGACAAGGCGCCGAAGATCGCGCTGTCGGAGGCCAACTTCGGCCTTTACCCGATGGCCACTGGGCAGACGCGGTTGCAGCGCCGCTTCTACGAAGAAGAGCCGGCCCTGGCTGCGGCGCGCGCGCAGATCGGCAAGCCGCTCGACGCCGACGCCGCGTTCGCGCTCGGCCTGGTCACCAGCAACCCCGACGACATCGACTGGGCCGACGAAGTGCGCATCGCCATCGAAGAGCGCGTGTCGATGTCGCCCGACGCACTGACGGGCATGGAGGCCAACCTGCGCTTCAACGGCACCGAGACCATGGCCACCCGCGTCTTCGGCCGACTGACCGCCTGGCAGAACTGGATCTTCCAGCGCCCCAACGCCGTCGGCGAGAAGGGCGC
>JBFINI010000606.1:0-1961 GCA_041611275.1 Burkholderiaceae bacterium | reverse complement strand
TCGCCTGCAGCAGCGGCAGCGCCTGCGGTGCCCGCGGCCAAGACGGCGCTGAGCCCGGCGGCCGCGTGGCCGTTTCCGACGGGCAACAAGCCCTGAAGCGGCTTCACTCGTTGCAGGCCTCACGGCCTGAGCGAGGACCACCTGAAGCAAAAAACCCGGCCTTGGCCGGGTTTTTTTTGCGCGCGCTGCGGCGCCGCAAGCATTCAGAGGTTGTTGCCCATCACCTGCGTGTCGGCGAAGGCCCGCGCCACGCCCTCGCGTGACAGCTCGCGCGACATCTCGTCGCCTTCTGCCAGTGCCTTCTCGACCGCTTCGCGGGACGAGGCGACTGCCGCCGGGATGCTGCGCGCACGCCGCAGTTCGGTGATCGCCCGGTTCAACTGCGCAATCTGTTCACGCGCTTGCGCCGCGCGCTCGGTGGCCACCGTATGGGCCTGCTCGGACTGTGCCAAGCGTCGGCGCAACTCGATGATTGCGCGACTGAGCGGCCAGTAGCAGGCCGCTGCGCCAGCCGCAGCGCCGCCGATCGCAGCGCCGGCAATGGCCAGGAGGGGCAGGGTGTCCATGGGGTGCTGTTGTTGTCTAAGCGAATGTCACCAACTGTAGCGGCGCGCCCGCCTATGTGCTGCCGTGCCGTGCCTCAAGCGTCCAGAATTGCGCCGTCGAAGCGGTGATTTTGCCCACCACGGCTGGAAATCTTCAGAGCGCCCAGGCGATTGCCGAGCGCGGCGCAGCGCTCGAGATCCCAGCCGCGCTCGAGTCCGAACAGCAGACCGGCGCGGAATGCGTCGCCGCAGCCTGTCGGGTCGAGGACTTCGCTGGCTGACACGCCGCCGACCCGCGTGACCTGCCCTTGCTGCCAGACGTCGCAGCCTTCGGCGGCCAGCGTCACCACGACACCGCGCAGACCCAGCTCGAGCGACAGGCGCGCGAGCGTCGTTTCCATCCGCTCGCAGAGCATTCTTGCTTCGTAATCGTTGAGCGCGATCCAGGTCGCCTGCTCGACGAGGCGGCGCAGCGCGGCACCATCGAACATCGGCAACTGCTGGCCGGGATCGAAGATGAAGGGCACCCCGGCGGCGTGCAGCTGTTCGGCGTGGGCCAGCATGGCTTCGCGCCCGTCGGGCGCGACGATGCCGATCGCCAGGTCGCCGCGCCGCGGCACGGGGCTCAGGTGCGCCTGCGTCATGGCGCCCGGGTGAAACGCGGTGATCTGGTTGTTGTCGGCATCGGTGATGATGATTGCCTGCGCGGTGTAGTGCTCGGCCTCGATGCGCACCGCCGACCTATCGATGCCCAGGCTGTCCATGCGTGCCAAGTAGTCGCCGCCATCGTTGCCGATGGCCGCCAGCACGATCGGCTCACCACCGAGCAGCTTAAGGTTGTAGGCGATGTTTCCAGCGCAGCCGCCGAATTCGCGCCGCAGCGTGGGTACGAGGAACGAGACGTTGAGGATGTGCACCTGCTCGGGCAGGATCTGTTGCGCGAAGCGGCCGTGGAAATTGGTGATGGTGTCGAAAGCGAGCGAACCGCAGATCAGAGCTGGCATGGCGCGTCAGTATGTATTCAGGGGTAGAAGACTTCGATGCTGTAGCCCGATATGCGCCGCTCGCCGGCGTCGAGCACGATCTGCAGCGCCAGTTCCCCGCCTGCACCCACGGTCGGCGGCACTGCCGAACCGAAGTCGCGGCGGCCGAACACCCTGCGTGAGACGATCTCGCCGCGGCTATCGGTGAGCGTCACATCCAGCGCAGGCGTCAGCAGAGGGTGGGCATCGCGGTTGCGAAGGGCCACCTGCAGGCGGTACAAGGACGGACTCTCGAGTTGCGTCAGCCCGCTGCTCTCCACCGCCAGGCCGTCGAGGCGGCGCAAAGGCTCGATTCGACAGGCCAGCGGCTCGCACAGTCTTGCCAACCATGGCAACGACTGCGGCCAACGGGCGGCGATCAGGTCACGCTGCC
>JBFINI010000605.1:0-1979 GCA_041611275.1 Burkholderiaceae bacterium | reverse complement strand
CGACCCGGGCAAGGAGCGCGATGCCGCCAACGCACTGATCGGGCAGGGTGCCGATGTTCTCACCCATCACACCGACTCCAGTGCGGTAGTCGCTGCCGCCGAGGAAAAGAGCAGGATGGTGATCGCCTATCACTCCGACATGGCCCGCTTCGGCCCGAAGGCGCAACTGGCGGCGGTGACCCACCATTGGGGCGATTACTACACAAGGGTGGCGCGCAGCGTGCTCGACGGCAGCTGGAAGGCCGGCAGCCTGTGGGGCGGCATGAAGGAAGGCATGATCCGGATCGAGGCTTTCAACGAAAAGCTGCCGAAAGAACTTATCGAAGCGGTGAGCGCCAAGGCAGCCGCGATCGCCGCTGGCCAGGCGCACCCGTTCACCGGTCCGATCGTCAGCAACGACGGCCGCGAAATTGCCGCCCAGGGGGCTACGCTGAGCGACGAGCAACTGGGCAAGATGGACTTCTACGTCGAAGGCGTGATCGGCAAGGTGCCGGCCGCCGGCTCATAGCGCGTCGCCATCGGCGCGCGGCGGCCAGGATCCCGTTCACCCGACCTTGGAGGCCCATGGCACGCACCGCGATTCGCGCCCGCCTGCTCGACTTCACCAGCGACCCGACGTTTTCGGCGACCGCAGTCCGGTTGGTTGAAGACGGTCTGCTGCTGGTCGAAGATGGCCGCGTTGTCGCGCGCGGCGAATTCGCCGCGCTGTCCCGGGCGCTCGACGCCAAGGAGGCAGTGGTCGACCATTCGGGCTGCTTGCTGATGCCCGGCTTCATCGATACGCACACGCATTTTGCGCAGCTCGACGTGATCGGTTCGGCGGCGGCCGGGCTGCTCGATTGGCTGACTCAGCACACTTACCCGACCGAAGCGCGCTTCACCGACGCCGCAGTCTGTCGCGAAGCGGCGGGCTTCTTTCTCGACGAACTGGCCCGCCAGGGCACAACCAGTGCCTGCGTGCTGGGCACGGTGCACCCGCAATCGGTTGACGCGCTGTTTACCGAGGCGCAGGTGCGCGGCATGCGCCTCGTTGCCGGAAAATGCCTGATGGACCGCAACTGCCCGGAGTCGGTGCGCGAGTCGGCTGACCGTGGTCTGCAGGAAAGCCTTGACCTGGCGGCGCGCTGGCACGGCAAGGGCCGCCTGGCTTACGCGATCACGCCGCGTTTCGCGGCGACGTCGACCTCGCGGCAACTGCAGTTGGCCGGCGAGCTGGCGCGGGCGCGGCCCGATCTGTACGTGCAAAGCCATGTTGCAGAGAGCGAGGATGAGGTGCGCTGGATCAGCCAGCTGTATCCGCAAGCGCGCAGCTATCTCGATGTCTACGACAGCGTCGGACTGCTGCGCGAGCTGTCGATCTTCGCGCACTGCATCTGGTTCGACGCCGCTGATCGCCGCCGCTTCGCGCAGAGCAAGGCAGTGGCCGCGATCTGTCCGACCTCGAACCAGTTTCTCGGCAGCGGCGTATTCGACTTCAGGCAAGCGGTGCAGGCGGGGATGGCGCTGACGCTCGGCACCGACATCGGCGGCGACCAGTCGCTGTCGATGCTGGCGACGATGCGCTCGGCCTTCGAGGTCGCACGAAGCAAGGGCGCTTCACTTCGCGCAGTGCAGCTTTTTTACTGGGCCACGCGCGGCGCCGCCGACGTGCTCGGCTGGGGTGGCAAGGCCGGGACCCTCGAACCGGGCGCCGAGGCCGACTTCGTCGTGCTCGATCCGGCAGCAACGCCGCTGCTCGCCCGCCGCACTGCGATGGCCGCCTCGGTCGAATCGCTGCTGACATCGCTGATGATTCTCAGCGACGACCGGGCAGTGCGCGAAACCTACATCGCGGGCCGCGCCTCCAAGCTCGGCCAAACACTGCTGCCGCCGGCGCCGCTGCGCGGATCTGACAATGTCCGCACGCAGGAACTGTCGCGTCGTTTCATGGGTCGGATGCAAAACGCCCCCGGGCGCGATGGCAGGAAGGGCTGACACCT
>JBFINI010000604.1:0-1980 GCA_041611275.1 Burkholderiaceae bacterium | reverse complement strand
GCTCGCTGCAGATGAAGGTGCGGTCCTCGACGCGCGCGACGTCACGCGGATCGCTGTTGGCGGCATAGCTGTTGGGGTGCAGCGCCGGATTCAGGCGCCGCATGGTGCCGGCCTCGACCAGCTGCTGGCACAGCCGATCGTATTCGGCCTGGCTGCCGTCACACCAGTAGACATCGCGTGCCTGTGTCAGCCTGGCCATGTCGGCGACCCACTCGACCAGGCGATCGTGTTTGACGTAGGCAGGCACGTTCAGGCGCAGGCCTTCGAGTGACGGTTGGTTCATCGGAGAGGCTCCCAACATGACAATGCGTTTGGCGGAATCGGCGGGATTGGGCGCCGGCGCCGGATCCCTCCGACGCTGGCCCGATGCCGCGTGGTTTCACATGGGTACGACCCGCCAGTTCTCTCCTGACGGGCAAAGATTGTCATTCGAGTGTAATCAGCGCGTAATCACCGGTTTGCCGGGTCATGCACTTTAGGAATAGTTCGATGCCACCGAGATCCGACGCCGGGCGACAATCGCCCGCGATGCCGTCAGGCGTCCGCGTCTGTCGTCAGACACCAGACGTCCGCGGGAGCGCACGCGCATGAGACGCCGTGCCTTGATCGTGGCGGCGCTGGTGTTGCCGGCCGCCTGCGGCAAACGCCAGCCCACAGCGCGGGAGGCGCTGCCCGCCGGCAGCGTGGTGCTGGCGCTCGGCGACTCGATCACCCAGGGCACCGGGGCCGAGCCCGAGGCGGCTTACCCCGCACAACTGGCCGAGCTGACGGGCTGGAAGGTGGTCAATGGCGGCGTGGCGGGCGACACCTCGGCGCAGGTGCTGGCCCGCTTGCCGGCACTGCTGGCGCAGCACCAGCCCGCGCTGGTGATCCTGAGCGCCGGCGGCAACGACTTCCTGCGTCGACTGTCCGACGCCGACACCGAAGCCCATCTGCGACGCTGCATCGCGGCGAGCCGCGAAGCCGGCGCCCGGGTGGTGCTGGTCGCCGTCCCACGGCCCACGGTCGTTGCCGCCCTCGGTGCAGGATTGTCCGATCACCCGCTCTACGAAAAGCTGGCCAGCGAGCTGGCGCTGCCGCTGCACGCCGGCGGCTGGGCCCAAGTGCTTGGCGACGCAAACCTCAGGTCGGACCAGATCCACGCCAATGCCGCAGGCTATCGCCAGTTCGCCGAGGGCCTGGCCGTGACGCTGCGTGAAGTCGGCCTGCTGCACCGGTAAAGCCGGCCGCGACGCACGGCTACAGTGCACCAACCATGCTCGCCTATCGTCACGCATTCCACGCCGGCAATCATGCCGACGTGCTCAAGCACGTGGTCCTGACGCAGGTCCTCTTGCACATGGCGGCCAAGGACAAGCCGTACACGCTGGTCGACACCCATGCCGGCGCAGGCGGCTACTCGCTCGAAGGGCGCTATGCCCATACCAAGGACGAATTCGAGAGCGGCATCGCCAGGCTCTATGCCCGCGCTGACCTGCCCAAGGCACTGGCCGACTATGTCGCGTTGGTGCGCGAGTTCAATGGTGGCGGCGCGCTCGCACAGTACCCCGGCTCGCCGGCGATCGCGAACTTGATGCTGCGCGCCGAAGATCGTCTTCACCTGTACGAACTGCACCCGACCGACGAACGCATACTGCGCGCGTTCCTCGGCAAGCGGCCGCACACCACGGTGTCAATGAGCGACGGATTCACGTCGCTGCACAGGGAACTGCCGCCGCCGTCGCGCCGTGGCGTGTTGCTGATCGACCCGTCCTACGAATTGAAGGCGGACTACGCCAAGGTGCTGGCAGCGGTACGCGAAGCCCTCGATCGCTTTGCCTCGGCGGTGATACTCGTCTGGGTGCCGCAACTGCGCACGCTTGAGTCGCAGCAGCTGCCGCAACGGCTGCAGAGCACGGCCAGCAAGTCCGCACCCAGGGGCTGGCTGCATGCGCGGCTGAGCGTGGCAGCGGCCGATGCCCGCGGCTACGGCCTGCTCGG
>JBFINI010000603.1:0-1981 GCA_041611275.1 Burkholderiaceae bacterium | reverse complement strand
TCATGATCCGCGCCGCTCACGTTGCGCATCTGCGCCGGCAGAGCCCATTCGACGGCGGGATTTCGGCGACCGATCCAGCGATCCAGCGCAGCAACCTGCTCGCCCAGCAGCAGGCGCGAGTCAATGAGCTGCGATACGCCAAGTACGAAGACATACTGGAGCGCAACCCGGCCATTACCGTATTGCGCGGCGAGGCCCGCTTCCAGGATCGCCAACATCTCGTCGTGAAGGCAGGTCAGGACAGCGAGCGCGAAGTGGCATTTGACCGCTGCCTGATCGCCACCGGCGCCAGCGCCGCTGTCCCGCCCATCCCAGGCCTGAAAGAAACACCCTATTGGACTTCCACCGAGGCCCTCGCCACCGACACGATTCCCGGTCGGCTTGCAGTCATCGGCTCTTCAGCTGTTGCCGTAGAACTGGCGCAGGCGTTCGCACGGCTAGGCAGCAAGGTGACGATCCTGGCGCGCAGCACGTTGTTCTCCCGCGAAGACCCGGCGGTCGCCGAAGCCGTCACGGCCGCCTTCCGTGCCGAAGGGATCGAGGTGCATGAGCAGACACTGGCCAGCAGTGTGGCCCATGCGGGCGGCGAATTCATCCTGACCACCGGACACGGCGAGGTGCGCGCCGACAATCTGCTAGTCGCCACTGGTCGAGCGCCCAACACGCGCAACCTGGCGCTGGACGCGGCCGGTGCCATCGTCAATGCGCAGGGCGCCATCGTGGTCGACAAACGCATGCGCACGAGCAGCCCGCACATCTACGCTGCCGGCGACTGCACCGATCAGCCGCAGTTCGTCTATGTGGCTGCGGCCGCCGGGACCCGAGCGGCCATCAATATGACCGGGGGTGAGGCTACTCTCGACCTGACCACCATGCCGGCGGTGGTGTTCACCGACCCGCAGGTGGCCACAGTCGGCTACAGCGAGCCCGAAGCACAGCTCGACGGCATCGAGACCGAAAGTCGAACGCTCAGCCTGGACAACGTGCCGCGAGCGCTGGCGAACTTCGATACGCGCGGCTTCATCAAACTCGTTGCAGAAGCGGGCTCTGGCCGTCTGATCGGCGTTCAAGCGGTGTGTCCCGACGCCGGCGAATTGATCCAGACCGCAGCGCTGGCCATCCGTGCACGAATGTCAGTGAATGAATTGGCTGAACAGCTGTTCCCCTATCTGACCATGGTCGAGGGGCTGAAGCTCGCCGCACAAACTTTCTCTAAGGATGTGAAGCAGCTGTCCTGCTGCGCAGGTTGACCGGCTGCTTGTTCGATCGAGCTTGCATCCCACCGACTGCGGCACTTTGAACTGGACCCCGGAGTCGCGACAGAACGCTCCGCGCTGGCGACCGGACTGCCGAAGTCAATGAGCGAAGCGGTTGGGCTTGCTCACATGAGACCGCGGATCGCATGGCGTTGCGTCGGAGCGGCGCGTATCGCGCCCGTGTTCCGCTCTGGATGCGTTGCAAACCATGGTTTCAGCGACTGCTTTCCAAGAGTCAGACAGTCGGCCTTGGGTCGTGTTCGGTCGTCCGTCCGCTCACTGTTGAAGCAAAGGGGCGTTCTCGCCTCAGGCGCTGCGGCCGAGGATCGAAGCGGTGGCGATCAGATCTTCGAGCAGCGCCATCGAGGCAGCCGCCGGCACGGCAAACGGATCGAGCACCGGCATCTCGGAGTGCTTGAGCAGCAGCGACGGGTTGATCTTCTTCAGGTTCACGTGTCCCATCGTCCAGCCGGCAAAGCGCCGCTCGCCGACCTCGCGATACTGCAGCAGCATCACCTCGCGGTGGCGCGCGTCGCGCACGATCGTGTTGTACAGGTTGTTAACGGCGGCCCGCCCGCCTTCGAGCACCTGCATGTAAACGTCGCCGCCGTAGCACAGCACGCCGGTGATGCCGCGCGCCGGATTGTGCTCGTGCGACTTGTGCAGGATCGATTCGATCACATCGGCGGTCACCGGCTCGGCGGCGCGGCTCGCGTAAAGCAGAC
>JBFINI010000602.1:0-1985 GCA_041611275.1 Burkholderiaceae bacterium | reverse complement strand
GCTTGCTCGTACTAAGATACGCTTAGCCATACCCCCGTTCGCATCGATGGCGGATACTGCTATAAGTGCGCTGGAACTTCACCGGATTCCTAGGCAGGAAGGTCATTCTGAACAGCGTGTGGTGAAGCGGGCTGCCTGTGCCGGAGTTTTCCCGGCGGGGCAGTGTGTGGCGCAGATTGCGCCGTTAAGCAAATGAGTCAAGGAGATACGAGATGAGCGAAAAACTCGCCAAGCAACCCGATTCACCGCAGCCTTCCGCCTCGAACCGTCGCCGCTTTCTGGGCGTCACGGCGGCGGCCGCTGGCGCCGTCGCACTGGCCGCCTGCGGCAAGAAGGAAGAACCTATGAAGGCGGCCGCGACCGCGGCAATGCCGGCGCCGGCAGTGGCTGCCGCCCCGTCGCCGGTCGTGATCAAGATGCAGGGCTCATGGGGCACGAAGGACATCTTCAACGAGTTCGCCGAGGAGTACGTCACGCGCGTCAATGAAATGGCCGGCGGCCGGTTGAAGATCGACTACCTGGTCGGCGGCGCCGTGGTCAAGCCCTTCGAGGTGATGGATGCCGTGTCCAAGGGCGTGCTCGACGCCGGCCACAGCGTGCCGGTGTACTGGTACGGCAAGAGCAAGGTCGCCTCGCTGTTCGGCTCCGGCCCGATCACCGGCTGCGATGCGCAGCAGCAGCTGGCCTGGATCTATCGCGGCGGTGGCCTCGAGCTGTATCAGGAAACGCTGAAAGCGCTGCAACTGGACGTCGTCGGCTATTTTGCGATGCCGATGCCGACCCAGCCGCTGGGCTGGTTCAAGAAGCCGATCACCTCGGCCAAGGACATGGTCGGCCTGAAGTACCGCACCGTCGGCCTGGCCGCCGACCTGATGCAGGAAATGGGGTTGAAAGTCACGCAGCTGCCGGGCGGCGAGATCGTGCCGGCAATGGAGCGCGGCGTGATCGATGCCTTCGAATTCAACAACCCGACCTCGGACCGCCGCTTCGGCGCCCAGGACGTGACGAAGAACTACATGCTGGGCAGTTACCACCAGGCGATGGAATTCTTCGAGATCATCTTCAATCGCCAGAAGCATGATGCGCTGGCGCCGGACCTGAAGGCGATCCTGCGCTACGCCGCTGAAGCGGCCTCGGCCGCGAACTTCTGGACCGCGATGGACAACTACTCGCGCGACCTGCAGGATCTGATCAACAAGGACAAGGTCAACGTGCAGCGCACGCCGAAGTCGATCTTCGAAGCGCAGCTGAAGGCCTGGGACGTGCTGACGAAGAAGCTGACCGACGAGGATCCGATGTTCAAGAAGGTCGTCGAAAGCCAGATCGCCTGGGCCAAACGCGTCGCTTACTACTATTGGAGCAACGACGCCGACTATCCCCTGGCCTACGAGCACGTGTTCAAGACCAAGCTGCCAGGTCGCGGATGATCGGTAAGCACTAGGTCTCCACGGGCGCGAGAAGCTCGGAGACCGCAGTGCTTGTCTACGCATAGCAGCGGGGCGGCGCACAGCCGCCCCGTTTCGCGTTCTCCGTGCCGACAGGGGCTGAAATGATCGAAAGCTTGATTCTCAACATCGACCGGTTGAGCAAGGCGGTGGGCCACGCGTTCGCGTGGTGCATCATCATCCTCACCTTCGGCACGAGCTACGAGGTCTTCGTCCGCTACGCGCTGCGCGACCCGACGAGCTGGGCGTTCGACATGAGTTACATCATGTACGGCGCGCTGTTCCTGATGGCCGGCGCCTATACGCTCTCGCGCAACGCGCATGTGCGCGGCGACGTCTTCTATCGGCTCTGGCCCCAGCGCGTGCAGGCCAGCGTCGAACTGGTGCTGTACTTCATCTTCTTCTTTCCCGGCGTCATTGCGCTGATGTACGCCGGCTGGGGCTACGGGCACGAGTCGTGGCGAATCCAGGAAGTCAGCGTCAACAGCCCGGTCGGCGTGCCGATCTGGCAGTTGAAGCTGATGATCCCCTTCGCCGGCT
>JBFINI010000601.1:0-1994 GCA_041611275.1 Burkholderiaceae bacterium | reverse complement strand
GTCGTGGAAATTGGAGTCTGACCCCGGTTTCTTTTTGGGGGTAGACGTTGGAACCAGCAGCGCGAGCACATCGTTCAGCCAGTGACGGTGCTGCTCAACATCGGCAGTTGTCAGCCGGTAACTGCCCTTGGGCGCCTGTTGGCGGGCCAGCGTGACCAACTGGCTGAGGTTGCCGTAGCCGGTCCGCGTCTGCGCCAGCAACACCAGCTTCGGGCCGTCGGCCAGCGCGATCTCGGTGCCGTGGATCAGCTTGAAGTCGCGCGCCGCCGGATAATTTTCGATCGCCTCGCTTAGCGCCAGGTGGGCGCGGGCGCTGCCGGCAAACGAGCATTCGTCGGTGACGGCCAGCGCCGAGTAGCCAAGCACGATTGCGCGCTCGACCAGTTCCTCCGGGTGCGAGGCGCCGCGCAGGAACGTGAAGTTCGAGAGACAGTGCAGTTCGGCGTAGCTGGCCTGCATGAGGGTTTCACGCAAAGAACCCGTGCAGGAACCAGCCGCGCGGTGCGGCGAGATCACGGTAGACCCACAGCGTTTGTCCGCATGAATTGCGAGCGACGAAGTAGTCGCGGAATACGGCGCGGCCGGGCTGGCCGAAAGCGGCGCTGGCCAGATCCCACCAGCCGGCTTCGATGCGCTCGGGCCCGGCGATGAGCTTCAGCGCGCCGCCGTAGCGAGGCGGCTCGTCCGCAGTGTTGCCGTGGCCGGGCAGCGGCAACGGCTGCGGCACGACCAGTAGTGGCCGCTGCGCGGTGGCGCAGGCGGGTGCAATGCGCTCGGCGGTGTCGGGTGCGATCGGCACGGCGCGCCAGGCGTGTTCGGGGCGGTGATCGTCGACCGCCTGCAGCTGGAATACGCGCGCCGAGCCGAGCCGCGCGTGCAGCGTCTCGGCGAGTCGCAGCCAGTCCGTTGCCGCCGCCGCGCCGGGCGCGGGCGGCAGAAAGCTGGCGTTGGCAGCGGCGAAGGGTGTGAATCGGTCGACAGCCAGCGTCAGCGCGACGGCGGGTTCGGGCAGGCGCACGCGGTCCAGCCGTTCGGCGAGCAGTTGCGCCAGCCGCCTGGCATCGCGCTCGGGCGCGGCCAGCACCAGCGGGATCATCGTCGGCGGCATGACCACTGCGCGGCGCGGGCTGTGCTGCGCGGTGAACAGCAGTTCGGTCGCGCCGGCACCGTGGCCGCGCAGGAAGCCTTCGAGCGAACGCAGCAACCGTTGCGCCGGCAGCATCAGTCGTGCGCTGTCGACGACATCGGCCGGCAGATCGATGACGGCGGCAAAGTGCTCCGGTGGGATGAACGCCGGCTGCGGGTCGGGCAGATGCCCCAGTGCACGGTCGACATCGGCGAGCAAGGTAGTGCCGAAGCGTTTGTTGACCGCATCGCGCGGCAGCCGCAGCAGATCGCGCAGCGTGCGCAGGCCGAGCGCATGCAGTGTGTCGACGGTGTCGGCCGGCCAGCCAAGCACGGTCAGCGGCAGCGGCGCGAGCGCATCGGCCAGTTGCTTGGCAGCGATCGGTGTGGCCGCCGTCAGGCCCTGCGCGCGCGCCTGCGCCAGCCACCACGCGGCCTGCGGCGTCGCTGCTTCGGCGAATGCTCCTTGGTAGCCGAGACTGGATAGCTGTCCGGCGATTTCACGGTTCAAGTGCGCGCGGCCGCCGAATAGGCGCCGGCTGCCGCCGGTTTCCAGCAGCAGGCCGCTCGCGCGCACGGCGATGTGGCTACTGAACTGGTAGGCCCAGGCCGCGAGTTCGGCCAGCGCATCGCGTTCGCGTTCGGGCTTGCGCTCGACGGCGACAAGTTCGGCGGCGAGCGCCTGCGCGGCGGCGAGTTTGTGGCCGGGTGCAATGCCGGCGTGGCGGGCAGCGTCGTTGCAGAAGGCGACCTGCAGCCGCTGTGCCGGGCCCTCGACGATCGCCAGCGGCGCAGTGGTCTCCAGTGCGCGTGCAGCCAGCTGCAGCGGCAGCGCGGGCAGGGCGATGGCCAACCACAGCGGCATGGGT
>JBFINI010000600.1:0-1995 GCA_041611275.1 Burkholderiaceae bacterium | reverse complement strand
GCCTTGCCCGCCAGGCGCTTCACCTTGGCGTCGTTCTCGTGCGCGATCAGCACCGGGTGCACGTTCGACAGCCCGGCGCGCGCCATGCGCGGCTTGAGCTTGGCCAGGCGCTTCTCCGACACGTCGAAGGCATAGAGCCGGCCGGTGGAACGCATCATCGCTCCCAGCTGCAGGGTCTTGCCGCCCGCACCGGCGCAGAAATCCACCACCAGCTCGCCGCGGCGCGGCTGCACCAGCAGACCGAGCAACTGACTGCCCTCGTCCTGCACCTCGAAGCTGCCGTCCAGAAACGCGGGATGCTTCTGCAAGGCCGGCTTGGCCGCCAGGCGGATCGCCTGCGGCGACAGCGCGCCCGCGGCGGCTTCGACGCCGCTCTCGCGCAGGCGCGCCAGCACGGCGTCGCGGTCGGCCTTCATGATGTTCACGCGCAGATCGAGCGGCGCCGGACGATTCAGCCCGTGGGCGAGCGCGAGCAGCTCGGCATCGTCGTAGCCGGCGTGCAGCCGCTCGACCAGCCAGTCGGGCAGGTCGGCCCGTTCGGCGACCGTGCCCTCGCCCGCATCGGCGGCCTTGATGGATGTTATCCAGTCGCGCTCGGTGGGCGAGGCCAGGCCCTCGAAGTTGCGCATCGGCCAGCCCTCGCCGCGCGCGAACCATGCCAGCAACAACTCGCGCGGCGTCGCCTTCGCGCCGGCCAGCCGGCGCAGCCAGCGCAGCCGGCGCAGTACGCCGTACACGGCCTCGGCGATGAAACCGCGGTCGCGATGGCCGAGCTCGCGGTTCTCGCGGAAATGCCGCGACAGCACCGCGTCGGCCGGATGCTCGAAGGTGAGCACGGCGCCCAGTGCCTGGGTCGCCTGGATGAAGAGCACACGTGACACCGCGCCTTCCGGGGTCGTCGGCGGGGTGCGCTCGGCGGTTCGCTTCGGTTTTTGCATGATTCTCGCTTCAGTTGTCGAGGCAGGCGTCGGCCACACGGGTGACGGCTTGCTTGGATTCGATGATGGCGCGGCCGCCGTGGTCGCCGGCCGCCTGTCTGCTTTCCGCGTTGGCGTTCTAACCCGCCGGGGCCGGTTTCGCGCTCTTGCCCGTCGGCGTCAGCTGCACCTCGGTCGCCTGCTGATCCAGGGTCTCGCCGTCGTCATCGGCGATGCGGATCCGCACCGGCAACATGGCGTGACTGCGTGACAGCCAGATATCGATGGTGAGGCTGCCATCTTCAGCCTTGGCGCGCAAACGCACGGTGTCGAGGCGGCCGATCGGCAACTGCTGCGTTTCCTGGCCGACGAGCTCGAGCGAGGCAGGCTTGGCCGACTTGTTGCTCACGACCGTGAGCGTCGTCGGCAGGTCGTCGACGCCGACGATGCCGATCTGATGCCAGAGGCTGAGGACATCCTGATCGCCCGGGACGATGCGCTCCGTCCGCGGCGCCTTGCCGCCACGCAGGATATTGGCCTTGCCCGCAGCCCAGTCGAATTCGACCGCATCGGGCTTGCGCATGGTTTGCTCGACCTTGAAGCGCAGCGGCTTGAGGCCGCGACTGCCGAGTTCGCCCTCGCTGCGCTGGGTATAGCGGAAAGTTCCCAGCGCGGCAATCACGCCGATGGTTTCGAGCTTGACCTCCATCCGGTAGCTGACCTCGTCGTGCGACCACGTGTGCAGCGCCTTCCCCACTTCGTAGCCCTTGCTGCCGAGCAGCACGCGATAGGCGATGCTGCCCTGCAGTGGCCAGCCCTTGACGTCGAGCTTGTCGACCGTGGCGTTGGCCAGCAGCAAGCGCGGGCTGGCATCGCCGGCCGCAGCCGGCATCGCCACGTGCACCAGCAGACAGATCCCCAGCGCGAGCATGCTTGCACGCTTCATCATCGCCGCGCCTTCATTGTTCCACCGGCGGTACGCTCCAGCCCGCACCGGCGTCGGTCTCGCCGCTCACGCGCACGCGGCCGTCGGCGCCGACCTCCAGACGCCCCTCGGCGAACCAGCGCACGGCCTGGG
>JBFINI010000599.1:0-1999 GCA_041611275.1 Burkholderiaceae bacterium | reverse complement strand
GTTGCGCACGGTGCAGCCGAAGGCGGCCGTGATCTGGCGCCGTTGCCCGGCCGACAGCTGCTCGCCGCCGAGCCATGCTTCGCGCAGTTGCAGGGCCAGACCGCAGTCATGCTGGACTTGCGCCAGCGCCGCCGCGCAGCTCGGATAGGTGATCAACACCGTCGGCTGCAGTGCCTGCAGTTCGGCCGCGATGCGCCGCAGCGGCTGCTGTGCCGACAGCACGTGGATCTCGGGCCGCCACGGGGGTGGCACGATGCGGGAAAGCCGCTGCATGCTGACGACGCCGGCGAAATGACCGCCACTGGCGCCGACGAACGCGAAGCGCTGGCCGAGGCCCCAGCTGCCCAGGCCGGGCTGCAGAGGCCCCGCCTTGGCGCCGTCACGCAGGCGCAACGCGTCGATGGCGTCGTAGGCGGCAAGGCTGTGCGCATCCTGCACGAACCAGCCCGGCACGCCGCTGGTGCCCGAGGTGGTCCACAGCAGGTACTTGCCGAGCCAGGCGTCGCCGATGCAGGACGGGTCGGCCAGGAACGCTGCCGCCGCGCTGCGCGTGATGCGCCGATCGGTGGCCCAGTCGTCGAAGTGCTGCATCAGTTCGGCCTTTTCGACCGGCGCGAAGTCGGCCAGTCGCGGCCCGTGCGCGCGCCGGCGATAGAACGGCGAAGCACCGACGGCAGCCTCGATCAGCGCCCTCAGTCGCTGCTCGCGCAACTGCTGCGCGCTCGCCGGCACGACACCCGCAAGCCAGGTTTCGTTGCAGGCCTTCAGCCAGGCCCACAGGTCCAGCGGCGGCGCGGGATGAGTGGTCATTCGCCTTGCATCCTGCACCACCGGCTGGCCGCTGCCAAGGCGTGGCCTGCGATCGGCCGCGGCCGTGCGGCGGCGATTGAGCAAGATCAAGCGGCCGCGGCATACTTCGCGAACCGTGACCCTCGCCCACATCGCCATCCTCGACGACGAGCCCGACATCACCGAGTTGCTCGGCACCTACCTGTGCAGCCACGGTTACCGCGTCAGCGAACTGCACCACGGCGCGGCGCTGCTCGACTTGCTGCAGCGTGATGTGCCGGCGCTGGTGCTGCTCGACCTCGGCCTGCCCGGGGAGGACGGCCTCGCCCTCGCACGCCGCGTGCGCGAGTTCGGCAGCGGGCCGGCCGGCCCGCTCGGGCTGGTGATCGTCAGCGGCCGCGGCGCCGCGGTCGACAAGGTGGTCGGCCTGGAGATCGGCGCCGACGACTACATCACCAAGCCGTTCGACCTGCGCGAACTGCTGGCGCGCGTGAAAGCGGTGCTGCGTCGCACCGCGGGCGGCAACGGCGCCCCCACCGCCGCCGCGCCGGCCGCTGAGCGCCGCGCCGGGCCCGACGAGCACCAGCGCTTTGCCGGCTTCACGCTCGACGTCGCGGCCCGTCGACTGCTCGACCGCGACGGCAAAGAGATCGCTCTCACCGCAGGCGAGTTCGACCTGCTGGCGGTATTCGTCGACCACCCGGGCCGCGTCTTGTCGCGCGACTTCCTGCTCGAACACACGCGCGGCAGGGAGGCCGCTCCCTTCGACCGCTCGGTGGACGTGCTGGTCGGCCGACTGCGCAGGAAGCTCGGCGACGACCTGGAACAGCCGCAGATCCTGAAAGCGGTGCGCGGCGCGGGTTACCTGCTGGTGGCCACGCCGCAACCCCGATGAGCGCCGACGCCCCAACGGACACGCCGGCGGTCGCGATCGACGTCTTTCACGGCATCTTCGACGCCTACCCCGATGGCGTGCTGCTGGTCGACTCGCAGGGCCGCATCGTGCTCGCCAACGCCGCGGCGGCCAACCTGCTCGGCTATTCCCGCGAAGCCCTGCTCGGCCTGACGATCGAAAGCCTGGTGCCCGACAGCGTCGCGCCGCGCCATGCTGCGCTGCGCCACGGCTATGCCCGCGCGCCGAAGTCGCGTCCGATGGGCACCGACCTCGAGCTCAATGCCAGGCGCGCCGACGGCAGCGAGGTGATGGTCG
>JBFINI010000598.1:0-2000 GCA_041611275.1 Burkholderiaceae bacterium | reverse complement strand
TGGGTCATCGACGAGCCGGTCGAGAAGTACTGGTTCGTGCTCGGCGTGCTGGTGGTGATGACGTTGCTGGCCAAGAATCTGGTGCGCTCGCACATTGGCCGCTCGTGGATGGCGATCCGCGACATGGACGTGGCGGCCAGCGTGATCGGCATCCGGCCATTGCACGCCAAGCTGTCGGCGTTTGCGGTCAGTTCATTTTTTGCCGGCGTGGCCGGCGCGCTGTGGGGCTTCGTCCACCTGGGTTCGTGGGAGCCGCTGGCCTTCAACATCACGCTGAGCTTCAATCTGTTGTTCATGATCATCATCGGCGGCATGGGCTCGATCCTTGGCAGCTATTTCGGCGCCGCCTTCATCGTCGTGCTGCCGCTGGTGCTAAACCAGTTGCCGAATCTGCTCGGCATCCCCATTTCCACCGCGATGGTTTCGCACCTCGAATTCATCATTTTCGGCGCGCTGATCGTGGTATTCCTGATTGCCGAACCGCACGGACTTGCCAGACTGTGGGCGATCGGCAAGGAAAAGCTGCGGCTGTGGCCGTTCCCGCACTGAACCGGTTTTTCAAGCGCTCGGGCGAATCCCCTGGCAACGACCTTCGAAAGGAGACAGGAACTATGAGATACGGGAAATTGAAGACCCTGGCAGCCGCGATGGGCGTCGTTGCTGCACTGAGCAGTGGCACCGCCTACGCGCAAGCCAAAGAGCAGTTCTTTCCGGCGCTCGTCTACCGGACTGGCGCGTACGCCCCCAACGGCGTGCCATTCGCCAACGGCTATGGAGATTATCTGAAGATGATCAACGCGCGCGACGGCGGCATCAACGGCGTGAAGATCACCTACGAAGAGTGCGAGACCGGTTACGCTACCGACCGCGGTGTCGAGTGCTACGAACGGCTCAAAGGCAAGGGTCCAACCGGCGCCACGCTGTTCCAGCCGCTGTCCACCGGCATCACCTTCGCGCTGACCGACAAGACGGCTACCGACAAGATTCCACTGATCACGGCCGGCTATGGTCGCGCTGATTCCGTCGAAGGCGAGGCGTTCCCGTACAACTTCCCGCTGATGGGCACCTATTGGGACGCCGCCGACATCCTGGTTCAGCACGTCGGCAAACTGAACGGCGGGCTCGACAAGCTCAAGGGCAAGAAGATCGCCCTCGTGTATCACGACTCGCCGTACGGCAAGGAGCCGATCCCGTTGCTGCAGGAGCGCAGCAAGATGCACGGCTATGAACTGCTGCTGCTGCCGGTGACCCATCCCGGCGTCGAGCAGAAGGCCACCTGGCTGCAGATTCGCCAGCAGCGTCCCGACTACGTGTTCCTGTGGGGCTGGGGCGTAATGAACTCGACCTCGATCAAGGAAGCCGTGGCTACCGGTTACCCGCGCGACAAGATGTACGGTGTCTGGTGGGCGGCGGCCGAGCCGGATGTGCAGCCCGTCGGCGCCGATGCCAAGGGCTACCAGGGACTAGCGCTGCAGCACGGCGCCGGCCGTGCCAAGGTGCACGAGGACATCCTGAAGCACCTGCATGGCAAGGGCCAGGGCACGGGTCCCCAGGACGAGGTCGGCTCCGTGCTGTACAACCGCGGCATGATCAGCGCCATGCTCGGCGTCGAGGGCGTTCGCCGTGCACAGGAGCGCTACGGCAAGAAGCCGTTGACGGGCGAGCAGGTCCGCTGGGGGCTGGAGAACCTCGCGCTCGACCAGAAGAAGCTCGATGCACTGGGCTTTGCTGGAGTGATGCGGCCGATTTCGACCAGCTGCCGCGAGCATGGCGGCGCGCACGTCGCGCGCATCCAGACCTGGGACGGCAACAAGTGGAGCTTCACCTCCGATTGGTATGAAGCCGACCAGCAGATCATCCGACCGATGATCCAGCGCTCGGCGACGGCATACCTGGGCGAGAAGAAGCTCACTCGCCGCGACTGCGCCAAGGAACTTGCCGGCAGCTGATCATCGCCCGGCACCGCCCGCGCTGTCGGCGCGGGCGGCTCAGGTCAGGCG
>JBFINI010000597.1:0-2003 GCA_041611275.1 Burkholderiaceae bacterium | reverse complement strand
GGTGCCTTCGTCGATGGTTTGACCCACGCGCAACGAGCCCTGGAGGCCGAGGGAGATCTCTGTCTGCATGTCCGCCAGCTTCTTCTGGATCAGCTGGTTGGCAGCCAGCGGGCGGCCGAACTGCTTGCGGTCGAGCACGTATTGCCGTGCCCGATGCCAGCAATCCTCGGCCGCGCCGAGCGCGCCCCACGCGATGCCGTAGCGGGCCGAATTCAGGCAGGTGAATGGGCCCTTCAGCCCCTCGACGTTCGGCAGTTCGTTCTCGGCTGGCACGAACACGTCGTCCATCACGATCTCGCCGGTGGTCGACGTGCGCAGGCCGATCTTGCCGTGGATCGGCGGCGCTGACAGGCCCTTCATGCCCTTGTCGAGGATGTAGCCGCGGATCTTGCCGTCATCGTTCTTGGCCCAGACGACGAACACGTCGGCGAACGGTGAGTTCGAAATCCAGTTCTTGGTGCCGCGCAACTGGAAGCCGCCGTCGACCTTGCGCGCCCGCGTTTCCATGCTGCCGGGATCAGAGCCATGGTTCGGCTCGGTCAAGCCGAAGCAGCCAATCCACTCGCCGGTGGCGAGCTTCGGCAGGTATTTCTTGCGCTGTGCCTCGGTGCCGAACTCGTAGATCGGCAGCATGACCAGCGAACTCTGCACACTCATCATCGAGCGATAGCCGGAATCCACGCGCTCGATCTCGCGCGCGATCAGGCCATAACAGACGTAATTGAGTTCGGGGCCGCCGTAGTCGGCCGGGATCGTCGGCCCGAGGAGGCCAAGCGAACCCATCTCGCGAAATACCGCCAGGTCGGTTTTCTCGTGGCGGAACGCTTCGAGCACACGCGGCGCCAGCTTGCCCTGCGCGTAGCGGTGCGCTGCATCACGGACCATGCGCTCGTCGTCGGTCAACTGCGCGTCGAGCAGCAGCGGATCTTCCCAGTTGAACTGAGCTTTCATGCGCGAGGGGGCTTGTGGCGCGTTCATGTTGCGATCTCCCTTGGCCAAGGCTCAAGTCTACGCGGCGGTCCCGGCTGGGGATCTGGCGCGCGTTCGGCAATGCCCACGGCTGCAGCCGGTTGATTAGTTAATTGCGATGCTGCACGATCGGGATGCTGCGCTAGGCTGCCAGTGGTTGCATTCCAGATGGCGGTTCAAGGGTAGACAACCTCGGCAACTCGCCGTGAACTTCACGGTCGAAGTGCGATCGCAAGCGGTGCAGGGGGGCGGATGAAGAAGACGGCCTTGTACAGCCAGTCGACTGGCGGCGGACCCGTGGCGCGCTCCTTGCCCTTGGCCGATCCCTCAGACACGAACAACGACGGTGCCGCACCTGCCGCCAAGGAAACCGCAGCCCGTCCACACGTGCTGCGCCGGTTTGCGGCGCGTTACGACCGGGCACTGCTGCTGCTTGCAGGGGCGTTGCTGATGGGGCTGGTGATGATGGCGGTGCAGCGCAGTGGGCCGGGTCAGCGAGCGCTGACGCAGGACGATATCGACAAGGCGGTGCTGCACACGCTGACCAAGAAGACGATGCCGTCACCCGCGGCAAAAGCGGCCGAAGTCGTGGCGCCATCGGTGGTCCGCGTGCGCAGCGTAACGCCGGGCGAACGTGGCGACGCCGACATCGAGGATGGCGTGGGTACGGGTCTGGTGATTGTCGACACCGGCGTGATCCTGACCAACCTGCACGTGGTGACCGACGCCGAAAAGATCGTGCTGGAGTTTGCCGACGGCCACGAGTCGGATGCCGCCGTCATCGGCACCAAGCCCGAGCACGACCTGGCGGTGCTGCAGGCCAGGTCGCTGCCCAAGGACGGCGTGGCGCCGGCCACGCTGCGTTCGACTTCGGACCTGAAGGCGGGCGATGAGGTGGTCGCGGTCGGCTTTCCCTTCGGCATCGGTCCGTCGGTGTCCTCGGGCGTGATCTCCGGCCTGCAGCGCGAATTCCGTTCACCGCAGGGCAAGCGCGTGCTGACCAACCTGATCCAGTTCGATGCGGCCGCCAATCC
>JBFINI010000596.1:0-2035 GCA_041611275.1 Burkholderiaceae bacterium | reverse complement strand
TGGCACTGAGCCGGTGCCGCACCCGTCGGGCGCGCAGACACGGGCATTCGAGCGGGCATCGAGCTGGCCCTGGACCGATCACGCAGGGTGCCGCGGCCGTGGTCCCGATTCAGATTGAAGACTTGCGCACTGCACCGGGGATCACAACACCCGCTGCTCTCGCGACCCCCAACGACAAGTGACCGGGCTTGGTAAATGCCGCTGCGCCAGCGCGCGGCCTGAGCAGCAACACCGTGGCGGCAAGAGGTTCGGCCCCTGACCTCCAAGCGCAATCTCAAAGTTTGTAGTCGTAGTCGATGATCACCGGCGCGTGGTCGCTGAAGCGCTGGTCCAGATAGATCGACTCACGCCGGGCCTTGGCGGCGATGCCCGGCGTCGCGAGGTGGTAGTCGAGCCGCCAGCCGACGTTCTTGGCCCAGGCTTGGCCACGCTGGCTCCACCAGGTGTATTGCTCAGGCAGCTTGTTCAGGGTGCGGAACACATCGACCAGCCCGGCCTTGTCGAACAGCTTGGTCAGCCAGGCCCGCTCCTCGGGCAGGAAGCCGCTGTTCTTCTGGTTGCTCTTCCAGTTTTTCAGGTCGATTTCCTGGTGCGCGATGTTGATGTCGCCCATCAGCACGAACTCGCGTTCGGCCTTGAGCTTGACCAGGTGCGGATAGATGCGGGCCAGGAAGCGGTACTTGGCGGCCTGGCGTTCCTCGCCGGACGATCCGCTCGGGAAGTAGCAGCTGATGACACTGAACTTGCGCTTGCTGCTGTCGTAGCGCGCTTCGACGTAGCGGCCCTCGGCGTCGAATTCCTTCGAGCCGAAGCCAATGCGCACTTCGCTGGGCGCTCGGCGCGTGAAAAGCCCCACGCCCGAGTACCCCTTCTTCTGCGAGAACTGGAAGTGTCCGTCCATGCCGGCCAGGCGTTCAAAACGACCGGCGACGTCGTCGGACTGCGCCTTGACCTCCTGCACACCCATACAATCGGCTTCCACCTGTTCGGCCCATGGCACGAAGCCTTTGCTGGCTGCCGAACGGATGCCGTTCAGGTTCAGGGTCACGAGTCGGAACATGGTCGCTCAGCCGAAAAATGTCGTGTCGATCAAGGAAGCCGCCCCCGCCGATGCGCTGGCACAGGACTTCGTGCAGTTCGCGGTCGACGCCGGGGTGTTGCGCTTCGGGCAATTCAAGACCAAGGCCGGCCGGCAGTCACCCTACTTCTTCAATGCCGGCCTGTTCGACGATGGCGCCAAGCTCGGTCGGGTGGCGCAATTCTATGCACGCCGCCTGCTCGGCTCGGGCCTGGCATTCGACATGCTCTTCGGTCCGGCGTATAAGGGAATCGCGTTGGCTGCGGCCGTCTCGATCGAATTGGCGCGGCTGGGTCGTAACGTGCCCTTCGCTTACAACCGCAAGGAGGCGAAGGACCATGGCGAGGGCGGAACCCTGGTTGGTGCGCCGCTGCGCGGGCGGGTGGTCATCGTCGACGACGTGATCTCGGCCGGCACTTCGGTGCGCGAGTCGGTGGCGATGATCAAGTCTGCCGGCGCCACGCCGGTGGGCGTGGCCATCGCCCTCGACCGCCAGGAACGCAGCGCGGAGGGCGGCGTCGATCACCCCTGGTCGGCAGTGCAGTACATCACGTCGCAACTCGATCTTCGCGTGGTTTCGATTGCGACGCTGTCCGACCTGTTGCACTATCTACACTTGTCGAACGACGCCGCATTGGCGGGGTTTCGGCAGGCCGTGTCGGCCTACCGCGACCGGTATGGCGTTTAGGCTGTCGGCTTTACGGTTTGGAATGCAAACGCAATGCAAATGACCACCCAATTTCGCAGCAGTACCGCACGCCGCGCAATCTGCGTGGCGCTGACTTGCGCTGGTGCCGCGACGGTCGCCAGCGCCGCACCCACCGCCAACCAGGTCTTTACCTGCGTCGCCGCCAGCGGCCGCACGCTGACCTCCGACCGCCTGATCGCCGAATGCATGGACCGTGAACAGCGTGTCCTGTCGCGCGAGGGGCTGCTGCTGCGCATCGTGCCGCCGAC
>JBFINI010000595.1:0-2043 GCA_041611275.1 Burkholderiaceae bacterium | reverse complement strand
GCGCGATGTCGATCAGATCACGGCAGATGCTGGCGGTGATCTGGTTGAAGGCGGCGTCCCATGAGCCCCAGTCGCGCAGCATCGCCTGTTTGGTCTGCAGCGAGGTCGTCAGCGGACCCGGGGTCAGCAGAATCGGATCATTGCCGCAGATCATCGGGTTTCTCCAAAGGCTTGCGCGGATGCGCTCAGATGCGGGTGCCGCGCCGCCAGGCCTGCGTGCGCCGGATCAGCCACCACTCGATGACGAAAAACAGCGCGGTGACGGTGGCCGAGGTCAGCACGATCAGTGTGGCCATCGCCGCCGCCGGGCCGATCGCACCGGCCTCTTCCATGTGCAGGATCGACACCGAGGCGAGCGTCGTCCGCGGCGAATAGAGAAAGACCACGGCTGAGATCGTCGTCATCGCGTTGACGAAGTAGTAGCGACTGATGTCGATGATCGACGGCAGGCACACTGGCACCGTCACCCGCCAGAAGGTGCGGTAAAACGGCACCTTCAGCGACGCCGACACCGATTCGAATTCGTTGTCGAGCCCTTTGAGCGCGGTGACCGCGGTCAGGTGGCTCGACGAGTAGAAGTGCACGACGGTGGACAAGACCAGGATCGTCATCGTGCCGTACAGGAAATTCAGCGGATTGGCCGGGTAGTTGAAGAACAGGATGTAGCCGATGCCCAGCACCATGCCGGGCACCGCCATCGGCAGCATCGCCTGCAACTGGATCAGCGGCCGCAGCCAGTCGAATCCTCGTGTCTTGTCGCGGCCGGTCTTCTCCAGCCCGTAGGCGCCGGCGAAGGTAATCGCTGCGCCGAACAGCGCGCACCAGCCCGCCATCTGCAGGCTGTTGAAATAGGCGTCATCGACGCCGGCCTCGGCAAAGCCGTAGATGTAGTGGCGGAAGGTGAGCGACAGGTTGTACGGCCAGACCTTGACCAGCGAGCCGAACGCGGCCATGCCGACGACCAGCAGCAGCAGCGCCGACATCACCACGACGAAAGCGAGCAGCAGCGAATCGCGCAGAAACGACGGCGCCGGCGCGTAAGGCACACTGCGTGCGGTCAGCAACGCCTTGTGGCGCGCCCGCACGACGTGGTCGATAGCGAAGGCCACCAGCGCCGGGACCAGAAGGATCAAGCCGACCACGGCGCCGATCTGGAAGTTCTGCTGGCCGATCACCTGCTTGTAGATATCGATCGCCAGCACCGAGGTGTTGCCGCCGATGACCTTCGGTACGCCGAACTCGGACACCGTCATCGTGAACACCACGACCGCGGCCGAGACCAGGCCATAGCGGGCGCCAGGCAGCGTGATGGTCAGGAACTTGCGGATTTCCGAGGTGCCAAGCGATTCGGCCGCTTCGTACAGCCGCGCGTCGGACAGGGCGAGCCCGGCCAGCAGGATCATCACCGCATGCGGGAACGAAGCGAAGCTCATCGACAGCACCATGCCCGGCATGCCGTAGATCGATTTCAGCCCGAACCAATCGAGCATGAATTTGAGCCAGCCCTGGTTGCCGAACAGGTAGATGAACGACAGCGCCGCCAGCAGCGACGGGGCCAGGATCGGGATCATCGCGATATTGCGCCACAGCCCCTTGGCTGGGATGCAGCTGCGCTGGATCGCATAGGCGAAGACGAAAGCCAGCGGCACCGTGATCAGCGTGGTCAGCGCGGCAAATTGCAGCGTGGTGGCCACCGAGCCGGAAAAGTTGCCCTGCACGAAGTACTGCACGAAGTTGGCCAGTCCGACGAAGCCGCCCTCACGGTCCTGCAGCGCGCGAACGAAGATCGCCGCCAGTGGCGCGATCAGGCAGGCGATCAGCGCCACCGCAAGCAGCAGCAGGCCGCCGCGGGCGGCAATTCGCTCGCTCCACAGGACCGCGGGCCGCGGCGTGAAACGCTGGCCGCCGCCACCCGAGATTGTGGCCGCGCTCACCAGGCGACCTTCGCGCTGCGCGCGAAGGATTCACGCTTCGGACGGCCCGGTGCGCTCATCGGCTTGCGCTCGCCTCAGGGAGCCGCAGGGTGCAGGTCTTCACGGCCGG